>NZ_QTPQ01000018.1:0-141613 GCF_003853425.1 Burkholderia sp. Bp9140 | reverse complement strand
TTCCTGTCGGCGTTCCCGAGCGCCGCGCTCACGGGCCAGTCGTTCGTCGTCAGCCACGGCTGGTTCATGCAGTAACGTCCTCGCCTCCCTGACGGGAGGCGATTCCCGCACCACCACCTATTCTCACGACTCACGATGGCGTGCCGTCGATCGACGTCACGCCATCCGTGTCCGCCATCCACGGCGGGATTTCTCGGAGCAATTGATGAAACCGCACGCGCGTACAGAAAAGCAGGCCGTCGATGCGGCGGACCTGCATCACGAAGCCGGCCCGCCGGCCGCTGCGCGGTCGCTGCCGTACGAAACGATCGCGCTCGTCCTGCAGGGCGGCGGCGCGCTCGGCGCGTATCAGGCCGGCGTGTTCGAAGGGCTGCACGAAGCGGGCGTTCCGCTCGACTGGATCGCAGGCATCTCGATCGGTGCGCTCAACACCGCGCTGATCGCCGGCAATGCGCCCGAACATCGCGTCGAGCGGCTGCGCGAATTCTGGGAAACGATCTGCCAGCCGGCGTTCTTTCCCGCGATTCCGGCCGCGTTCGAATTCGCGCTGTTCAACAGCATCGACCAGATCCGCACGTTCTTCACCGCATCGCAGGCCGCGAGCGCGATGATGCAGGGCCAGCAGGGCTTCTTCGTGCCGCGCTTCCCGCCGCCGCTGCCGGGCGTGTCCGATCATCCGGAAAAGATCAGCTGGTACGACACGTCGGCGCTGCGCGCGACGCTGCTCAAGCTGTGCGATTTCGACCGGATCAACTCGGGCGAGACGCGCGTGTCGGTCGGCGCGGTCAACGTCGGCACCGGCAACTTCGTGTACTTCGACAACTCGCGCATTCGCCTCGAGCCCGAGCACTTCATGGCGTCCGGCGCGCTGCCGCCCGCGTTCCCGCCGGTCGAGATCGACGGCGAGTACTACTGGGACGGCGGCGTCGTGTCGAACACGCCGCTGATGGAAGTGCTGCGCGCGCGTCCGCGCCGCGACACGCTGGCGTTCCAGGTCGATCTGTGGAGCGCACGCGGGCCGCTGCCGCGCACGATGGCCGATGTCGCGGAACGCACGAAGGACGTGCAGTACTCGAGCCGCACGCGTTTCGTCACCGACACGCTGCAGCGCGAACAGCGCTACCGCAACGTGCTGCGCCACGTGCTCGAGCAGGTGCCGGAAGCGCAGCGCAAGAACGACCCGTGGTGCGTCGAGGCTGAAGCGATGTCGAGCGGGAAGAAGTACAACATCCAGCACCTGATCTATCAGCAGAAGGCGTACGAGCACCACTACAAGGACTATCAGTTCGGTCTGTCGACAATGCGCGACCACTGGGCCGCGGGTCTCGACGACATCCGCAACACGCTCGCGGTCAAGGACGGCCTCGCGCTGCCCATCAACGACGCGGGCTTCGTCACGCACGACATTCACCGCCGCCGGTAATGCCGTGTGCGACGGACCGGCGCGCCGCCCGCGCCGGTCCGTCCTCTTTTCCGGTTCGACATGCCGATTTTCATTGCGCTGTTCGCGCTCATCGCCATTGGATGGGGCGCGGTTCACCTGTTTCACGTCATCGCCGCGCAGTTCGGCCAGCCGGTCGCGATCGCGGTCGCGGCACTCGCCGGCGCGATCCTGGTCGCGCTGGTCGCATGGTGGATCAAGCGCCGCCGCGACATCGCACCGAACACGAAGGAGCAAGGCTGGACCCACATCGTGCATCGCGCCTGGGGCGAGGTGCGCGTGTCCGCGACGCAGGGGCTGCTGTGGCTGTCGCATGACGGCGCGGACGGCCGCTATACGCTGTCGCAGCTCGACGGCTGCGAGGCCGCGCCGATCGACGGCCGCTGGCATCTGGTCGTGCGCGTGCGCGACGCCGTGCGCGGCGAATGGAAGCTGCCGATGATGGACAAGCGCGATGCACGGCGCTGGGCGCGCGTGCTGATGCTCGCGAAGGACAACCGGCTGTAATGGGCCACGGCCGCGTGTCGGCACAATCGTTCGCCGGTCAGCCATTCGATCGGACACGTCCCGCTACTGTCGACGAAACGTCGATGCAGCGTTCGGCGCGGCGCATGCTGCGTCCGGTCGATTCGGCGCCGCGGCGCACGTCCTGAACGGCCGCGCGGTTCCCTAGCGCGCGCCGAGCGCCCATAACGCATCGAGCACGTGCTGCGTCGGCCGCTCGACCGGGCCGGCCCGATGGGCGATACCCAGTTCACGCCACAACGCCGGACGCAGCGGCCGCATGACGATGCGTGCGTCGGGCAGCGGGGCGCCCGTCTCGTGCGGCAGCAGCGTCGCGCCGTAACCCGCGGCGACCAGACTCTTGATCGCATCGTTGTAGTTGAGCTCGATACGCGGCTCGGGCCGATGGCCGCCGAGCGCGAACCATTCCGCCGTGAGCCGCGACAGGCGCGTGGTCGCATCGTTGAGAATCAGCGGACGCGCAGCCAGGTAGGCCGGCGTCACCCGCGCCGGAAGCCGCCAGTCCGCGGGCAGGAAAGCCAGCACGGGATCGCGCCGCCACGCGCGGATCGACAGCCCCGCGACCGCCGGCTGCGGCAGCGCAACCAGCCCGACGTCCAGCGTGCCCTGTGCAATGCGCGCCAGTGTGTCGTGCGACGTGAGCACGGCGATCTGCACATCGATGTCGGGATGCCGCTCGCGCAACCGGGCCACCGCCTGCGGCAACAGATGAGCGATCGCCCCGGTCGACGCGCCGAGGCGCACCCGCCCGGTCAGCCCCTGAACTTGCCGCTCCACGTCGTCGAGGGTCGACTCGACTTCGGCCAGCAGACGGCGCGCCCGCTCCACCAGCACGGCGCCGATGGTCGACGGCCGCACGTTGCCGCGCGTGCGCGACAGCAACGGCGCGCCGATGCGGCTTTCGAGTTCCGCGACATGAAGGCTGACCGTCGGCGGCGCCAGATGGAGCCGTTGCGCGGCGGCCACGAAGGATCCCTGGTCGGCGATCGCGACCAGCGTACGCAGTCGGTCCAGACTGATCTCGCGCATGCCCACCTCTCGTTCAGGAAAACTGAATCCGGCAATCAGGAAATTCAACTTTTCCTATTCTAGGCGTTCGGTAGACGATACGGCTTTCCCCAGTCCGAAACGAGGAACGCGACCATCATGAGCCTACCCACTGTCTACATCGACGGCGACCAAGGTACGACCGGATTGCAGATCCACGCGCGCCTGCGGGATCGCACCGACCAGCGGCTCGTCACGCTGCCGGATACCGAACGCAAGGACCCCGCGCGGCGCGCCGAAGCGATCAACGCATCCGATATTGCGATTCTGTGCCTGCCGGACGCCGCCGCGCGCGAAGCGGTCGGCTTCATCCGGAATCCGGCGGTACGCGTGATCGACGCGAGTTCGGCCCATCGCACCGAACCGGAATGGGTCTACGGTTTTCCCGAGATGGCCGACGGACATGCGCAGAAAATCGCGCGCGCGCAGCGCGTCAGCAATCCGGGCTGCTATCCGACGGGCGCGATCGGACTGCTTCGGCCGCTGCAACAGGCGGGCCTGCTGCCGCGCGATTACCCGGTGAGCATCCATGCGGTGTCCGGTTACTCGGGCGGCGGACGGACCGCCATCGACGCGTTCGAATCGAACGGCACCGCACGCGCGAAACCACTGCAGGTCTACGGCCTCGCGCTCGCGCACAAGCATGTGCCCGAAATCCAGCTGCATGCCGGGCTCACGCACCGTCCGCTGTTCGTTCCGGCTTACGGCGCATATCGGCAGGGCATCGTGCTGACCGTGCCGATCGAGCTGCGCCTTCTTCCGGCCGGCGTGACCGGTGAGTCGCTGCACGCGTGTCTCGCGCACCACTACGCCGGCGCGCGCCACGTCGAGGTCACGCCGCTCGCGGACGCGCGCGCGATCACGCATCTGGATCCGCAAGCGCTGAACGGGTCGAACGACTTGCGGCTCAGCGTGTTCTGCAATGCCGATCATGGTCAGGTGCTGCTGTCCGCCGTGTTCGACAATCTCGGCAAAGGGGCATCCGGCGCGGCCGTGCAGAATCTCGACCTGATGCTCGGTGCGGCGAGCGTGGAGAAAGCGGCCTAAGCGGCGTGCGGGCGCCATCGTCGGCCGGCCCGGCGTGTCGCGGCCACCGATGCGTCGGTGCCTGCCGGACGGTGCCCGCTCGCGATGCGGTTGCGAGCGGTAAACGGGTGCCTGCCGATGCGCTGCACATGCCCCCGTAAAAGCTCACCTTTGACCGATTTCAGCCCGCGTCGTCGCTCGCCGCGGCATTCAACCCGGCGAGCGCGTCCGCCAGAAAATCGACGCACACGCGCACCTTCGCCGAAGCCGCGACGCGTTCCGGATACACGGCCCAGATGTTCGCCGGCTGAATCGCGTCCGGCAGCACGCGACAGAGCTCGCCGCGCTCGATCAGCGGCCCCGCTTCCCAGATCGAACGCAGCACGATCCCGCGTCCCGCCAGCGCCCATTGCACGGCCACCTCGCCGTGGTTCGTCGACAGCGCTCCGCCGACCTTCACGGTTGCCGTTTCGCCGCGCAGGTTCAGCCGCCACACGCCGAACGGATGGTCGCGCTCCTTGATCGCGAGACAGTCGTGCGACGCGAGATCCGCGAGCGTGCGCGGCGTGCCGCGCCGTGCGAGATAGTCGGGCGACGCACACAGCACGCGATGGTTCGTGGCAAGCCGGCGCGCGATCAGGTGATCGGCAATCTCGTCGCCGATGCGCACGTCGAGGTCGTAGCCTTCACCCGCGACGTCGACGAGCCGGTCGAACAGATCGAGCCGCACGTTGAGCTGCGGATAGCGCGCGGAGAAGTCGAGCAGCGCCGGTGCAACGACATGGCGGCCGAAGCCGAAGCTGCTCGAGATGCGCAGCGTGCCGCGCGGCACCGTGCGCGTGGTCGACACGTCCTCGACGAGATGATCGACGTCGTCGAGAATCTTCTCGGCACGCGCGAACACGCGCTCGCCGGCTTCCGTGACCGTCACGCGGCGCGTCGAGCGATGCAGCAGGCGCGTGCCGAGCTGCGCCTCGAGCAGCGCGACGCGCTTGCTCACATACGCGGGCGACACCGCGAGCTGCTCCGCGGCCGCGCTGAAGCTCGTCAGGCGGACGACCAGGCTGAAGACGCGCAGGTCGTCGAGATTCGGCGATTTATTCACGATTCGTGGAAAGTCGATTAACCTTTCGCATGATTTTAATCTGAATGGAAATAAATAAAATGGCGTCATGTTCCGCTGCGCACGCTGCCGGCGGCCCGACCAGCCAAGGAGGCTTGCATGAGCGACAAGACGTACAAGATTGCCGTCATCCCCGGTGACGGCATCGGCCGTGAAGTGATGCCCGAGGGCCTGCGCGCGCTCGACGCCGTGACGGCGCGCTTCGGCATCCGCTTCCAGTTCGAGCAGATCGACTGGGCGAGCTGCGACTACTACGCGCAGCACGGCAAGATGATGCCGGACGACTGGAAGGCGCAGTTGTCGGGCATGGACGCGATCCTGTTCGGCGCGGTCGGCTGGCCCGCGACGGTTCCCGACCACATTTCGCTGTGGGGTTCGCTGCTGAAGTTCCGCCGCGAGTTCGACCAGTACATCAACCTGCGGCCCGCGCGCCTGTTCGACGGCGTGCCGTCGCCGCTCGCCGGTCGCAACGCAGGCGACATCGACTTCATGATCGTGCGCGAGAACACCGAGGGCGAATACTCGTCGGTCGGCGGCACGATGTTCGAAGGCACCGAGCGCGAAGTGGTCATGCAGCAGTCGATCTTCACGCGTCACGGCACCGAGCGCGTGCTGAAGTTCGCGTTCGAGCTCGCCCAGCGCCGCGCGAAGCGGCTGACCGTCGCGACGAAGAGCAACGGCATCGCGATCAGCATGCCGTGGTGGGACGCGCGCGCCGCCGAAATGGGCGAACGCTATCCCGAAATCGCCGTGGACAAGCAGCACATCGACATCCTGTGCGCACGCTTCGTGCTGCAGCCCGACCGCTTCGACGTGGTCGTCGCGTCGAACCTGTTCGGCGATATCCTTTCCGACCTCGGGCCGGCCTGTACGGGCACGATCGGCATCGCGCCGTCGGCGAACCTCAACCCGGATCGCACGTTTCCGTCGCTGTTCGAACCGGTGCACGGCTCCGCGCCGGACATCGCGGGCCAATACATCGCGAACCCGATTGCGATGATCTGGTCGGCGGCGATGATGCTCGAGTTCCTCGGCAACGGCGCGGGCCGCGAACACGAAGCGCACGACGCGATCGTCGCGGCGATCGAGGAGGTGCTGCGCACCGGGCCGCGCACGCGCGATCTCGGCGGCCAGGCGGGGACGCAGGAAGTGGGTGAAGCGATCGCGGCGCGGATTGTCGGCTGACGGAACGATGTGAAGGGTGCGCGGCTGCCGGGCGGTCGATGGGTGTCATGTTCGAGGGTGAGCAACACGGCTGGCTGCCGCGCACCTTTGCAGATGCCGACACACACGCTTGCATGCATGAGTGGCATGCGTGCGCGTCGATGTCGATGTCGATGTCGATGTCGATGTCGATGTCGATGTCGATGTCGATGTCGATGTCGATGTCGATGTCGAACGGTGAGCAACGCCATCCATCGACACGCACGGTTACGTTTCGATCATTACCGTGATCAGCATCGTGTTGATATCGAACGGTGAGTTGCATCCCGCATCGATGCACACCGATTGAATCTCACCACTGTGCGGGTAGGCCAACCAGTACGGGTCGCGAGGCAGTGCGAATGCGCCGCGGTGCTGTGTCCGATTCACGTTTGCTTCGCACGCGAGTGACGAGAGATCGGCGCATGCCCATGCATGCGGTAATTCCGCCGGCGCATTCGCGCCGTTTCCTGCGAAGATTGATCGGTGAGATGCAGGGCGTGAAGAATCACACCGTCCAGCACAGAATGCTCGACTCCCGAAAACACTCACCTCAATACGCGGCTCCCGAATTTCCTCACCGTTGAGCACAGGGGACGCGCTCGATGCTCGATCGGGCGCGTCCACGCGTCAGCCATCGTGCTGCGTCACAGCCCGAGATCGGACAGGCCGGGATGATCGTCCGGACGGCGGCCGAGCGGCCAGTGGTACAGGCGATCCGCTTCGCGAATCGGCAGGTCGTTGATGCTCGCGTGGCGATGCGCCATCAATCCGTTTTCGTCGAACTCCCAGTTTTCGTTTCCGTACGAGCGGAACCAGTTGCCGGCGTCGTCATGCCATTCGTAGGCGAATCGCACCGCGATGCGATTGCCGTCGAACGCCCACAGCTCCTTGATCAGCCGGTAGTCGAGCTCGCGCGTCCATTTCCGCTGCAGCAGGCCGACGATCTCGTCGCGGCCCGTCACGAACTCCGCGCGATTGCGCCACCGGCTCTGCGGCGTATAGGCGAGCGAGACGCGCTGCGGGTCGCGCGTGTTCCACGCATCCTCCGCGGCGCGCACTTTCTGGCGCGCCGTGTCGAGCGTGAAGGGCGGAACGGGCGGACGGACTTCCGGGGAAGCGGACATGGGATGCTCCTGTTCAAGGTTCTGGCCGCGCACGGACGCAGCCGGTTGGGACGTACTACTTCGACGCTCGAGACACCGTATCGAGCAAGAGTTCCGCCGTTGCACGCGCATCGCGCGCGGCGAGTGCATCGCCGCTGACGAGCGCCACGCCGATCGCGCCGTCGATCAGCACCAGCCATTGACGCGCGAGGCGGGCCAGGCCGCGGCGCTCGATCGCGGCGTCGTCGGCATACGCGTCGAACCGCTCGCGCACGAACGCCAGCAAGCGCGCCTTGTGCATACGCGCGACGACGCGCACCGGATCGTCGACGTCGGCAATCTCGCCGGATGCGTTCAGGAATGCGCAACCGTGAAAATCGGGCTGCGCAAACCAGTCGCGCAGCACATCGAACATGCCGAGCAAATGCGCCCGCGGCGACGTGCCGCGCGCGAGCGTCGCATCGACGAACCAGCGCATCCAGCGTTCGTCACGGCGCTCGAGCGCGGCGACGACCAGCGCCTCCTTCGATTCGAAATGCGAATAAAAGCTCTTTCGCGCGGCGCCGGACCGCTTCACGATCGCATCGACACCCGTGGCGTGGATGCCGCCCGAGTAGATCAGCGCTTCGGCCGCGTCGAGCAGCCGGTCGCGGACGGCCGGTTCGCCGGAGAGGTCATCATGTGTGTTCATGGGTTTACGGTAGAACGATCGTTCTCCCTCGTCAACCCCCGCGCAAAATGGCCCTGTCGGCGGGAGGGCCGAACGCCGCCCGGTCCCGATGGCGGGCCGCGCGTTCCAGGCGGCGTTTACGACATTTTTTCTTGAAGCGAACGCAGGGCGCTCACTACACTTCGCTCACCCAGTCTGGGCGAAAGGACATCATGCAGCGACCGGAATCCGCACGCTCCGCGCGTGCCTATGCGGCCTATGCCAAGCGGCTCGATGGCCGCGTCGTCGTACGGCGTTTCGATCCGCGCAGCGATTCGTATGAATCGCTGACCGCGTTGCTGCATCGTGCGTACGCGCATCTCGGCGCCGCGGGCTTCAACTGTCCAGGTGTCGACCAGCCGGCGTCGGCGACGCGCGAACGCGTGCTCGCCAGCGAGTGTTTCGTCGCGCTCGGCAACGCGCACCTGGTCGCGACGATCACGATGCAGCCGCACGATCCCGATTCGCGTTGCGACCCGTATCGCAGCCGCCGCGTCGCGACGCTCGGCCAGCTGGCCGTCGATCCGGTCTGGCAGGACCGCGGCATCGGGCGGGCGCTGCTCGCGTTCGCGCAACGGCGGGCCGCCGCGCGCGGCGCGACGCACCTCGCGCTCGATGCGCCGCATGCGGCGGTCCGGCTCGTCGATTTCTATCGCAGCGAAGGGTTTCAGTTGATCGACGTGATGCGGTTTGCGGGACACTGCTACGACAGCGCGATCCTGTGCAAAGCCGTCGGTGTGTCGGGCGAGCGGATGCCTGCATCCGACATGACATCGATCCACGTCGCGCGGCGTGCCGGCGCGGCGTCATGAGACACGATGCCGACGACGATCGCGCGCGGCTTGCCCTGCGGCATGCCCGCACGCGGGCGGCACTGCGCATGCGCGATCTGTTGAAGCTGACGGCCGTCACGATCGCGGTCACGCAAATACTGACGCTCGGGTTCGACGGCCTGCTTGAATGACTCGGCTTCGCGCCGGAAGCCGCGACGTTGCTGCTGTTCCGCTTCGTCACCTGCGCGCTCGTCAGCTTCTGGCTTCAGGCCGACGCATCGCGTGCGTATCGGCATGCGGCGCAACACGGACTCGTGACCGTTTCCGGAATGCATGGCGATCTGGTCGAAATCGCCCCGCAATGCCCGAAACGCTGGCTCGTCGTGTTGAGTCTGCAGCTCGAACCGCGATGGTTGAACGGTGAGCGGATCAAATAGCGGGCAACGCACCGATCGATGCCGACCGGCAGGTTGACGGGTGAGCTCGCACGTCATTGATTGCCTCACGCATCGACGATGCGCTGTGATCGCGCTGCATGGCGATGTGTTGCTGCAGGAGCACGGCAAACCATGACAAGCAGGTGATGCGGCGAGGGCTCGCTGTTCAAGCACGGCAAGCGAAGAACGGAAGGCCGGGAAGAAAGACATGCGCCGGGCGACGCGACGGAAGGGATGCGGTGCGCCCTGGACGGGTGAGGTGCACGCGCGATTGACTGTCACCGACGCGCACCGCGGAATCAAAGCGTGATCGCCCTCGTTTCGCAAACCGGAAGCTGCGTGCAACCGGTTGCATTCCGCGCCCAAGCGCGCCACGAAAGCGTGATCGCGCCGCCATTCGGCACGCGAGCACGGCTCCCGAATAGTCTCACCTTACGCGTTTGTCGAGGCTGACGGGCCCCGACAAACGCTCATGCCGGCACGAGCGGCGCAGTCGGCAAACGCGCCGAGCCGCCCGGCCGGCACTCAGACCGTCCAGTCGAGAATCACCTTGCCGCTTTCACCGGACAGCATCGCGGCGAAGCCCTTCTCGTAATCGTCGGCCGCAAAGCGATGCGTGATGATCGGCGACAGATCGAGGCCGCTTTGCAGCATCGCGACCATCTTGTACCAGGTCTCGAACATCTCGCGACCGTAGATGCCCTTGATCTCGAGCCCCTTGAAGATCACCTGGTTCCAGTCGATCGCCGTCTGCGCGGGCGGAATGCCGAGCAGCGCGACCTTGCCGCCGTGATTCATCGCCTCGAGCAGGCTCGTGAACGCGCTCGGCACACCCGACATCTCGAGGCCGACGTCGAAGCCTTCCGTCATGTGCAGGTCGGCCATCACGTCGCGCAGCGACTCGCGCGCGACGTTGACCGCACGCGTCGCCCCCATCTTGCGCGCGAGTTCGAGCCGATAGTCGTTGATGTCGGTGATCACGACGTTGCGCGCACCGACATGCTTCGCGATCGCGACGGCCATGATGCCGATCGGGCCCGCCCCGGTGATCAGCACATCCTCGCCGACGAGATTGAACGACAGCGCGGTGTGCGTCGCGTTGCCGAACGGATCGAAGATCGACGCGAGATCGTCGGAGATCTCGGGCGGAATCTTGAACGCGTTGAACGCGGGAATCGCCAGATACTCGGCGAACGCACCCTCGCGGTTCACGCCCACGCCGACGGTGTTGCGGCATAGATGCCGGCGCCCCGCGCGACAGTTGCGGCAGAAACCGCACGTGATGTGGCCTTCGCCGGACACGCGATCGCCGATCGCGAAGCCGCGCACTTCCTGCCCCATCTCGACGATCTCGCCGACGTACTCGTGACCGACATGCATCGGGACGGGAATCGTCTTCTGCGCCCAGTCGTCCCACTTCCAGATATGGATGTCGGTGCCGCAGATCGCCGTGCGGCGAATCTTGATCAGCACGTCGTTGTGTCCGACTTCGGGGCGCTTCACGCGCGTGAGCGTGAGGCCAGGGCCGCGTTCGAGCTTTGCCAGTGCTTTCATGGTCGCGCCTCCGTCAGACGATGCCGAGCGACTTGCCGACACGCACGAACGCGGCGACCGTCTGATCGATCTGCTCGGGCGTATGCGCGGCGCTCATCTGCGTGCGGATGCGCGCGCGGCCGCGCGGCACGACCGGGAACGAGAAGCCGATCACGTAGACGCCTTCGGCGAGCAGCTTGTCGGCCATGTTCGTCGCGAGCTGCGCGTCGCCGAGCATCACCGGGATGATCGGATGCGCACCCGGCACGAGCGTGAAGCCCGCGGCGGTCATCTGCTCGCGGAAACGCACGCCGTTCTCACGCACGCGTTCGCGCAGCTTCGCACCTTCGTCGCTGCCGAGCAGCTCGAGCACCTTCAGCGATGCCGCGGCGATGCTCGGCGTCAGCGTGTTCGAAAACAGGTACGGGCGCGAACGCTGGCGCAGCAATTCGACGATCTCGCGCCGGGCCGCGACATAGCCGCCCGATGCGCCGCCGAGCGCCTTGCCGAGCGTGCCGGTGATGATGTCGACGCGACCGTCGACGCCGCAGTGCTCGGGCGTGCCGCGGCCATGCGCGCCGATGAAGCCGACCGCGTGCGAGTCGTCGACCATCACGAGCGCGCCGTAACGATCGGCGAGGTCACAGATGCCTTTCAGGTCGGCGATGATGCCGTCCATCGAGAACACGCCGTCAGTCGCGATCAGCTTGTGGCGCGCGCCCGCTGCGTCGGCTTCCTTCAGCTTCGCCTCGAGGTCGGACAGGTCGTTGTTCTTGTAACGGAAACGCTTCGCCTTGCAGAGGCGAACGCCGTCGATGATGCTCGCGTGGTTCAGCTCGTCGCTGATCACCGCGTCGTTCTCGTCGAGCAGCGTCTCGAACAGGCCGCCGTTCGCATCGAAGCAGCTCGAGTACAGGATGCTGTCCTCGGTGCCGAGAAACGACGCCAGCGCGCTTTCGAGCTGTTTGTGCACGGTTTGCGTGCCGCAGATGAAGCGCACCGATGCCATGCCGAAACCGTCCTCGTCGAGACCGGCCTTCGCCGCGGCGACGAGGCGCGGATCGTTCGCCAGGCCCAGATAGTTGTTCGCGCAGAAATTCAGCACGCCGGCACCGCCGGCGAGCCGCACGGCCGCCGCTTGCGGGCTGGCGATCTCGCGCTCGGTCTTGTAAAAACCGTCCGCGCGGATCTGGTCGAGCGTCCCGCGCACCTGGGCGAGAAAGGCATCACGCATCGCAAAGCTCCTGACAGGGATTCGCACTCCGCCGCGCGCCACTCGTGGCGACAGCGCAACGGCCTGCTACTGTTATAGTCGGTCGTTCGATTGACCGCATTTATCCGATATTCCGAACTAGAATTCGAAATACCGAACAACTCTAAGCGAACGGAAACCAAATGGCAAGTTCCTCCGCGTCGCGGCGCACGCCTGCCGGCGCCGCACCGCAGCCGCCGGGCGTGACGCCGCCGCGGGTCGGCGAGCAAATCCAGCGCCTGCGCAACGAGCGCAAGCTGACGCTCGACGACCTGTCGCGCGCGGCCGGCGTATCGAAGTCGATGCTCTCCGAAATCGAACGCGACAAGGCCAATCCGACGATCGCGGTCGCGTGGCGGCTCACGAACGCGCTCGGCATCACGCTCGACGAACTGTTCTCGCAGCCGAAGGCGCCGGAAACGATCCGCGTGGACGGCCCGCACGACATTCCGACGCTCGCCGGCCACGATGGCCGCTATCAATTGCGCGTATGGGGCCCGATCGACCTGGCCGGCAAGTTCGAGTGGTACGAACTCACGCTGCCGGGCGGCGGCGCGCTCGTGTCGAACGCGCACGAACCCGGCACGCGCGAGCACCTCACCGTGCTGCAGGGCGCGATGGAAATCGAAGCCGCGGCGGCGAGCCGGCGGCTGAAGGCGGGCGACACCGCACGCTACCCGGCCGACGCGCCGCACGCGATCCGCAACCCCGGCAAGGCCGAGGCGCGCGCACTACTGATCGTGATTCATCGCTGACGATGCGGGTAGCTGGCCGAAAGGCCAGTTGCGGAAAATACTGTATGTTTGTACAGTATACGGACATTCCGCCATGCATGGCCGGGGTCGGCGCACCGAGGCGCCTGCTCCGGTCGACAGGAGCCTGCGATGACAGAAGAACAAGATTTGGCCGCGCTCAGCTTCAAGGCTGCCGCGCACGACCTCGAGCTGATCGTTCGCCATATAGCCGGGCGCTACATCCATCAGCGCGTCCCGCTGTCATGGCGCCTGCTGCACGCGATCGAAGCCGAGGCGCTCGCCGATCTCGGCTTTGCCAGCCGGCACGATGTCGGCATGCGCCAACTGTTCGAACGGCCGTCGGACATGACTTTTCCCGAAACGGACGATCCGATCGACTTCGGCCGGTCAAATGCGCTGCCCGCCGTGTTCTCGTTCGCGGTCCTCGCATATGAAGCCGCGGCCAGGTCGCAGGAAACAGCACCCCGCGAGCGCGTTCACCGTCCGTCCAAGGCGTGGGGCGACTGACGTCAGGCCCGGGCCGTCCGACACCGCGGCCGGCTCCCGCATCCTGCTGCCCGCGACGTTGCGGAAAGGGCTACCATATACGCAACTAACGGAATAAATAACATGTCCCTTCCCACGCCATCCGACACCCCGGCATCCCTGGAAGCAAAGGATCTGTTCGACCGCGGCGCATCCGACTGGATCCTCTCGCCCGAAACCGCATTCGACGCATGGCTTGCCATGCAGGACTACCGCCGTTCGTCAGCCGACGTCTATCGCGCACAATGGGGCGCCTTTCTCGCCTGGCTGCGGGTACACCAGAAAAACCTGGCCACGGTCGATACCGCATCGATCGCGAACTTCGTCGGCGAGCTTCCGATCCGGAAAACCCAGCGACTGCGCTATTTGCGGCTGATCGAGCGCGTGCTCGACCACATCCGGCGCATCGAGTTCGCGTCCACCAATCCGGCACGCTTCATTGCTCAGGATGGCGAAGCGAACTGGCGCCAGGCACGCGACAACGAGCCGACCGGTTTCCTGACGCCGGCTGAACGCGCGAAGTTGCTGGCCTACCTGTTTTCGCCGATCGGCGTATCGGGCTCGGCCTACTGGAAAGAGCGGCGCGACCGCGCGCTCGTCGCTGCGTTTCTCGGCGCCGGCGTGAAGACCGGCGAAGCACGCGCGCTTACGATTAGTTGCATCAATATCAGCGGAACGTCGCTGCAGATCCCGTCGACGCATCCTGATTTCTCACGCGAGACCCATCTGGCATCGTTCGCCATCGCGTTGCTCGAAGCGTGGCTCCTGGAGCGCAAGCGTCAGGAGATTCCCGGCGAGCTCGTGTTTCCGGCGTCGCACGCCGGGCGGCCGATGCACAAGGCGACGATGCTGCGCGCGATCGATGCGATCGTCGAATCCGCGGGGCTCACGTCGTCGCGCACCGCGCGCGCGAGTCCGCAAACGCTGCGCAACACGTATGCGGCCGAGCTGTTCGAACACGACGTGCCGCCCGAGCGAGTCGGCAAATGGCTCGGCTTCATGCAGCCGATCTCGTCGAACCGCCTGCATCGCGCGTGGAAGAACTGGCGCGATGATCTCGCGAGTGGTGACGCGTCCGACCAGGACGACACTCACTGATGCCCAGCCGGCTGCTCACGCGACATGATCCGTGAGCAGCCTTGTGCGGCGTAGCCTCACCATTTCACAGCTCCCGAAAAACCTCACCTCACGCGTCCCGGATTCCCTCACCTGTGAGATCGCAGTGCCGGCTGACGCGTCAGTCGCGTGCAAAACGCGCGACCGCTTCGAATCGGGAAGGCCAGGGCCCCGACGCATGTTCGCATTCGGGGCACGACACTTCGAAGCCGTCGTCGCCATGCGACAGTTCCGGTTCGCCGTCGCAATGCGGGCACTGGTTCGGCACCGGAATTTCGTGGTCCAGCGACGTACCGATCGCGGCAAATGCTTCCGCATCCAGTTGACCCGCATCGGCGAGGCGCCGGATCAGCGCGGCGATCTCCGGATTCATCCCGCGGCTCGCGCGCAGCACGTTCACATCGCGCGTCGCGCGTTCCAGTTCATCGCCCTGGCTGCGCAACTGTTCCTCGAGCCGGTCCGCACGGGCCTTGGCTGAACTCAGTTGCTGAAGGAAATCGAATTCCTTGCGCTGCACGTCGCGCAAACCGCTCTGGTAGGTCGACGCCATGCTGCGCAGCGAGTCCAGCTCGACCAGCATCGGTTTGACGCGGCGCTCGGCTTCGGCCACCGCGTCCTTGATCTGCTGCGCGTAGTGTTCGGTGCGCTGCTGCAATTCGGCTTGCAGCGTATCGATGCGGTCGCGCAGCGCGGCGTTCTGCGTCTGTTCGGCGTCGACGCGGCTAGCCATCGCGGCCAGTTCCTTCTCAAGTCGAGTGACGGTGGTGAGCAGCGTCGCTTCGTTTGCCGAACCGTGCGTCGATTGCGAGGCCAGCTGCACCTCGAGCTCGGTCACGCGCGCCTGCAGCTGATCGTTGCGGGTTTCACTGCGCGTCAGCGCGCCTTCGAGCGTTTCCTGGCGAACCATTGCGTCGCGCAGTCGCTGTTCCGCGTCCGTCACGCCGGCGCGAACCTGCTCGCGGTCTATGTCGAGGCTTTCCCTGGCCGCCTTCAACGCTTCTTCATATAGTGCACCGAGCAATGCGCCGGCCTTTTCCTCGACCGCTTTCGGAATCGCCGCTCCGTCGAGCCGCACTTTCGACGCGGAGCGAATCCGTTCCCAGAAATGGTCAATGTCCTTCGGAATGTCGCTGGCGCTGCCGGTCTGGGTCAGATCGCGGACATTGGCGGCCGACGGCCGGATGCCGAGATCAAAGAACAGGCGCTTGCAGGCATGCAGCGACAACTCCTGGCGCCGTGCACCGCTCGCGCGCAGCGCTTCCAGTTCTTCACGGATGACTTCACGCATTTCATCCAGCGTCATGGCAGGGACTCACAGACATTGAGATGTTGCGATCATAACGAAATACGTATTTTTTGATACTTGTTTTCGTTGACCGTGGCAAATTTGCGTCGCTGCGTACAGAAATCGGGGCTGTGAGCCAATCCGGACGAAGCAGCGCTCCAATTCCGTGAAACAAAGCGAAGAAGGTCAGCTAAGTCCTTGTACTGCAAGCATTTCTGAGTAGGCCCCGAAAAAGTGCATTTGTTTCACATGACGCGCGTCATCGTAGCCTGCCGGTGTTTGGGGTTTGGGGTTTGGGGTCTCTGTGGAAAACTCGACGACCGTTGTCTTGAGAGTATTAGAAGTAAACACCCTTGAACCCTTAGTTAAAAACGTTAACGCCACGGCACAGCCTTATGTAGCAAGGCTTTCCGGTCGACAAGGTGAAGTTTTACGGGAACCAAGGTGATGTTCTGCGGGAGCTGAAGTGATGGGGTTCGGGGATCTGCGTGAGCCGATGCAGGAAAGGTCGTGAGCGGATTCGGGATCACAGTGAAACACGAGGTTTCCCAAAGGTGAGGTTTTTCGGGGCCGCGCGGCCACAGAACCCGCGCGGTGCCTGAGCGTACAGTTTTCTGCCTGTGCAGACATAGGTGAGAATTTGCGGGACCTTCTTCGTGCCCTCATTCTGCCCATCTTTTAGGCAGTTTTCATGAAAGGTGAGGTTTCACGGGACGCCACAGGGATTTGCTGTGAGGATTTCCGGGAAACGACCGTCATTTTGCACAGCAAAAACGCCCTGTGGAGCCGGTGATGTCCTAAAGGTGAGGCTTTTCGGGAGCGAAATACGGGTTTTCCTGCCCGGATCCCGTTCAGGTGAGCTTTTTCGGGGCCGCAATCACAGGCCGCCGGGCGCAGCATAGGTGAGCCTTTTCAGGAGCGCTATTTGCTCAAAAGTTAGTCAAAGGTGAGGTTTTTCAGGGGGCGTCACAGGGCGAATTCGCTGAAAAGCCCGCTGGGACTGGCAGAAATCTGATTTTTGCTGTGCCACTTTTTGGCACAGGTGAGAATTTTCAGGAGTCGACACACAGTCGCCGCATAGGCCTGGATGCCGGAAAGGTGAGGTTTTTCGGGGGATGATCGCCGGTCACAGCGGAACACCTGCTGCGCATAAGTATCGGATGCCATTGACATTTTTGATACCGCGGCGGTTACGGTGAGATTTTTCGGGAGTCGCTTCCGCATCCGTTGGAGCGCCGCTTTTTGCACTAAGGTGAGGCTTTTCGGGAGGTCCCGGCAGCTGATCCCGCATGTGTCGGGGATTCGTCGGTATCGGGGTCACAGGATTCCGATCTGCTGAGGTGAGAATTTTCGGGACCGAACGGTTTCGGTGCACTGTACAATGCGCGCCCGGGCCTGTGAAACGGCTTCGATCGACGTCGCGGGGCCGTTTTGGGCGCGGGTTTTCCGGATTCCGGATGCGGTCGCGATCTTCCGGCCAGCCGCGCCTGTACATGCATACAGGCCGGTACGGGCGGTCCGCCCGATGTCATGACGCCCAGTGGCGACCCTGTGACCGGGACCCGGAAGCGCAGTCGTAAAATTACGACAAATTGAAAGGTGAGCTGATACGGGAGCAAGTTTCGCACGTGTCGAGCACAGGCAAAAATCTGTGAATCCGCGCATCCCGCGACACGTCTGGACGAGTCCGAAACGCTGTAAATCCGGACTGGTGAGGGTTTTCAGGAGAGGGTTGGGGTGAGTGCTGTTTTGTACGTGCACTTCACCGGCTATGGTGAGCATGTCGTTCTGGACGCACATCACCACAGGCGCTATCCTTCCGTGAAACTTCTCCTCCGACCCGACGCATGGCCACGAAGCGCGCCAAGAAAACCGATGTGGATGTGGTGAGTGCCAGTTCAGCCGAATTGCGTAAGGCCGTCGAGGCGATCGCAATTCAGCCGAAAAGCGGCAAGATCACGCTCCTGACCCGCAAGCTGTTCAACGTCCTGCTCGCCGTCGCGCAGCAGGCCGACGACTCGGGCGATACCTACCGCGCGTTGCTGTCGGATATCGTCGCCAACTCCGCCTTCGATTCGAACGACACCGCACTGGTGAAGGAACACCTGCGCCGCATGGTGTCGGTTCAGGTCGAATGGAGTACGGGGACGTCGAGCCAGAAGCCGGGCCGCAAGTGGGGGATCTCGACGCTGATCGCCGATGCCGAAATTCTCGAGGATCCGGCCACCCGTCGCGTGTGGGTCGAATTCTCGTTCGCACCGAAGATCAAGAAGAAGCTGCTCGACCCGGTCCAGTACGCGCGTCTGAGCCTGCAGTTCCAGAGCCAGTTGCGCAGCAGCGCCGGTCTCGCGCTCTACGAAATCTGCGTGCGCTACCTGACGAACCCGAGCCACCTGACGATGCGCGAGCCGTGGGAATGGTGGCGGCCGATCCTGTCGGGTACGCCCGATACGGAAGCCGGCGATGAGGCGAAGCGCGAGTACAAGTACTTCAAGCGCGACTATCTGCGTCCGGCGATTGCCGAGGTCAATGCGGTCACCAACATCTTCGTCGAGCTGATCGAGCATCGCGAAGGGCGGCGGGTCGCGGAAATCCAGTTCCGCGTGACCGAGCGCAAGCAGCCGATGCTCGCGCTCGACGAGCATCCGAACGTGTTCGACAGCACGCTGGTCGACCGGATGGTCAAGCTCGGGATTCCGCTCAAGGAAGCGCAGACGCTCTACGCGGACAGCGAGGAAAACCGGATTCGCGCCGCCCTGCAGATGACCGAACAGCGGATGCGCAGCACGACGCTGCCGCCGGTGCGCAGTGCGCCTGCGTTGTTCAAGGATGCGCTGAAGAAGGGTTATGCGCCGCCGGTCGAGTCCGTCGACGCACTGCCTTCCGGCACGCCTGTCGCGAAGGTCGTCGCGGCGCAGCCGGATGATCTGAAGGCGCGTCTGTTGAGCGAATTCGCGGCGTTCCGGCGCAAGGAAGCGAAGGTGCTTTACGAGGAGCAGGGCGACGCGGAGCGCGAAGTGGCGCGCGAGTCGTTCGAGTCGGAAGTGTTGCCGACGATGGGCTCGCACTTGCGTGACGACTGGCGCAAGCGCGGTCTCGATTCGAAGCTAGCCGAGACGGCGTTTTTCGACTGGCTGGCCCAGAAGACCTGGGGCGAGCCGACCGACGGCGACCTGCTGTCGTTCACCCTGAATCAATCGCGGGCCGCCTGAGGCCCGTTCAGGCCCCTCTGACGGGCCGCCGCCGGCCGCCCGCTCAACCGGCGGGCCCGGCGTATCGCCAGGCCCTGCCGGCCGTCTCCATCACTCCGACAACAGCATCCGCTCGAGCTGCTCGAGGATCGTGTCGCGCTTGTCCTTCGGCAGGCCGCGCAGGCGCAGCTCGATGCGGTCTTCGCCATACGACTTCAGGTCGCCGACCGACTTGCCGCCGAGCTTGATCTCGAGACGTTGCGCATAGCGCTGGCGGCCCGCCGGCTTCGGCGTCTCCTGCGCCGCGACGCGGCCCTTGACGATGTCCGACACCTGGCGCGTGCTGAGATCGTCGGACACGATCTTGTTGATCAGCCGCAGCGTTGCCTCGGTGCCGCGCGCATTGTGATAACGGCCGACCTGATATGCCATGTTCGAACCGAAGCGATCGGGGCGCGCGACCATCTCCTGCATCACGGATTCCGGCAGCTTGCCGATCGACAGCGCAACCGCGACCGTCGACTCGTCGAGGCCGAGATGTTCGGACAGTTCCTTCTGACTCTGGAAGTGCTTGTCGTCGAGGAAGCGGCGCCACACGACGGCGTTGTCGAACACCGTCTGCGAATCGCGTTGCACGTTCAGGTCGTAGCCGAGCTTGTAGCTCTGGATCCCGATCGGTACGTCGATCACGATCGCCTTCACCGACTCCTTGTTCGCTTCCTTCAGCGCGCGCACGCGACGGCCGCCGTCGCTGACGAAATACGCACCCGGATTGTCGTAGTCCGGAATCACGTGGATCGCCTGCTGTTGCCCCTGCTTCGCGAGGTTGACCGCGAGCTCGGCAATCGACGACTTCAGATAGAAGTGCCGCGGGTTGAACGGACTATGCTTGATCGCCTTCAGCGACAGTTCGATCACCTGGCCGGGCGCATAGCGATTCTCGAGGCGCCACGCGCGATATTGCGGCGACTCGTCGGTTGACGGATCGAGCAGGACTTCCGGAGTCGGCAGCGGCGTAATGTCCTTCTTGGCGGACTTCGTCGGGGCCGGCGTGGCCGTCTCGGACTTGACGATGCCGTCGATGGCATTCAGCCGATCAAGTGCCGTGCGCTTCTCGCTCGTCGTGATGTCCGGGCGCGCTTGGAATCCTTTTGCAAATTGGGAGGGTTTCATGTGACTCCTTTATGCGCATAAAGTCAGGGCAGCATGGCGACGATTTCGTCGGCACATGCGCGGATTTCCGCGGCGGCCAGCTTGGCGCCGCGATCGTTCATCTGCAGCACGGTTTGACCGAGCGCCATCGCTTGCTTGTACGCTTCCCGGGTCGGGATTTGCGTCTTCAACAACGGGAAGCCGAGTTCCTCGAGCGCACGCTTGAGCTCGCGGGTCAGCATGCGCTTCTCTTCGGTCTTGTTCAGCAGGAAGACGGCGCGGAGGTCTTCATTCATCACCTGCGCCTGCTGGATCAGCTTGACCAGCCCGACGCTCGACCAGTAGTCGGCCGGCGACGACGAAGTCGGGATCACGGCGATCGATGCGGCCAGCAGCACGACGCCGGAGACCTTCTCGGTGATCGACGGCGGGCAATCGACGACGATGATGTCGTAGTCGTTGATGAACTTCTTGATCTCGCGATGAATCTGCCCGCCGGCTTCGGCGAGGTTGACGACCGGGAAAGGGATGCCGGCGTCGCTGTCACCGGATGCGCTCGACCAGTGAACCAGTGTGTTTTGACCGTCTGCGTCGATGACGAGGACGCGCTTCCCTTTCTCATGGAATGCCGCGCCCAGGTGCATGGCAATCGTGCTTTTGCCGACGCCACCTTTTTGTTGAGTGACTGCAATGATTTCCGCGGCCAATTTTCACTCCTGTTTTTGGTCGTTGGAATTCTACAGGACGATATTTATATTTCAATGAAATTGTCGTTCACCAGCTACGCGTTAGCCATTCGGGCTATCCGGTTTATGCGCATAAACGGATGGGGGATGCCGGATGGCTGGATCGGCTGGAGGCGAGATTGCGGGGAGTCGATGATGAGTGGAGGGATATTCGCCCCGGCTGACGTTTCGGGATCGTGTTCGAGATGCCGATCGTTGCGATGTATCCGGACCTGCCCTTCCCTTCGTTGACGGAGGGCGCTGCTTTGGTGAAGGCGGAGTTTGTGCGCATAAACTCCGCGGCGCCGGCGAACCTCTACGAGTTGGAGTCCTCGCTTGAGCCCGTGTCCGGATGACGAATTCTGCCCGCTCAGGCCGACGCGATAGTCGCGATACGCGTCGTGTGCCGCAACAAAGCGCTGGCCATCTCCAATGTTTATGCGCATAAACCATCGAGAGGATCTGCGGCCGTTAGCGGTCGCACGTTGGCAGGCCAAAGTCGACCCGCGACGATGTCCCCGACACCAACGCTATCGCACCGCTGATCACGCGAGGCATCGAAGTGCGCAGGTCGGCCGCGATGTTGGTGGCCCTTCCCACCACGGGGAAGAGACAGCTTTATGCGCATAAAGCCAACGATCGATCAACCGGAATGCGGCCCCGGGGCGCGGCTTGCACTCGCCATTGCGATGCGTCGTTATTCCCCGTCCGCTATTCGCCAGCGAAGACGGCTCAGGTAATCGCCCGCGCAACGCACTTTATGCGCATAAACGGATCAAGCGCGTTGCGCGTTCGGCGGCACCATCGACGCGCCCCACACGTCACGCGAGTCTTCAATTCCCCTTTCCTCACGTGCGCCACCCTCACCGAAGCGCCCGCAACCAGACTGGCTACAATACGGGCCTCTCCCATCCTGGCCTGAATGATGATCACGATCTATCACAACCCCCGCTGCTCGAAGTCCCGCGAGACCCTCGCACTGGTCGAGACGCTGAACACCACCGGCACGCCGGTGAATGTCGTCGAGTATCTGAAGACGCCGCCGACGGCCAAGGACCTGGAAACGCTGCATCGTCAGCTTGGGTGCCCGGTGCGCGACATGCTTCGCGACGGCGAGGAAGCGTACAAGACGATGGATCTGGCGCGCGCGAGTCTGACCGATGCGGAGGCCTACGAAGCGATCGCCGCCCATCCGATTCTGTTGCAGCGTCCGATCGTCGTGTATCGAGGCAAGGCAGCCATCGGCCGGCCGCCCGAGTCGGTGCGCGCGCTATTCGAATAATTCTTGTTCGGTGTATTTTTCTTATCGCATCATCCCGGCGTGAGTGCGCCGGGAATGAGCGGCTGAATTCGCAAGCCGCAAGCCGCAAGCCGCAAGCCGCAAGCCGCAAGCCGCAAGCCGCAAGCCGCAAGCCGCAAGCCGCAAGCCGCAACCGACCACCGCGGCCGCGATAACCATCGGCCGCTCACAGCGACAATCAACGCGTCGGGATCGGCCGGCTGAATTCGAGTACCGCAACCGTCCACCGTGGCTGCGCTGCCCGCAGCCGCCAAATGAGCCGCTCGAAGTGGCTATCACAGGACGCGCCGGATCGACCCACTGAATTCGCACACCGCGAACGCCTTCCGACGCCGCGCAGCGAGCAGCCCGTATTCGATGCCCGCGAGCCACCTCCAGCGTCAACCCTTCGACGTCAACAACGACATCGCCCGCTGCAACGCCTGACCGCACACCGACGTCGGCAACTCAGCCCTGCCCGTCGCCCGACGACTCATCCCGATCGCCGTCCGCTTCATCCCCCGCACCCCGCCCCGCCGCCGCATGCGCCGCCGCCCGCAGCAGCGCGATCTGCCCGCGATACGCCCGGCATCCGCTGCAAGTCGGCAGATGCACGCGGACCTGCATGCGCTCATGCAGCGTCAAGGACCGGTCGAGCGCATCCGACAGCAGTCGCGTCACGTCCCTACATTTCCCCGGCAGCATCTTCGGTCGTCAGTCCTTGTTCGCTGAGGCAGGTGCGCAGGCGCGTGCGCGCCCGGTACAGCAGCACGCTGCAATGGTTCGTCGTCAACGTCAGTTCGCTGCAGATGTCGGCGATCTCGACATCGAGGAATTCGCGCATCATGAATACGCGCCCGATGTGTTCCGGCAGATGGTCGAGGCAGACCTGGAACAGTGTCCAGAACTGCTGTTGCTGCAATACCGTCTCGGGGCGCGGCCACGGCCGCGGCTTCGCGTGCGCGGCCCAATGCCCGTTTTCCTTGAACAGCTCGCGATCGAGCGCGGATTCGCCGTCGAGCTCCGCATCGAGCGCGGACAGGCTCACCGTCCGCTGCCGCATGCGCAGGATGTCGATCAGCTTGTTGCGCAGGATCCCGAATACCCAGGTCTTGTGCGCGGACCGCCCCGCGAACTCG
Source organism: Burkholderia sp. Bp9140 (assembly GCF_003853425.1). Taxonomy (NCBI): domain Bacteria; kingdom Pseudomonadati; phylum Pseudomonadota; class Betaproteobacteria; order Burkholderiales; family Burkholderiaceae; genus Burkholderia; species Burkholderia sp. Bp9140. The sequence continues at coordinate 118,271 of NZ_QTPQ01000018.1, read as the reverse complement.
CCCGCGTGCGACCACGCGGCGGTCAGCGCTTCCTGCACGGCATCCTCGGCCGCATCGGCATCGCGTAGCTGGAGTCGCGCGAAGCGCAGCAGGTCGTGCCGCAGTTGCGCGAGATAGGCGGGGTTGTCGTACGCGGACGGCATGGCAGGTCGGGAGCCTTACGAAGCGGAAGCGATCGCGTGCGCCAGCGGGCGGACGCGTCGCGGTGCGAGCAGCTTACTGGGAGCGACGTCGTGCTGCAACGCATGTTCCGTCACGAATTCTGAAGCCGGCCGGCGCGCTGCGCTATGCTTGCCGGAACCCGCGTCGCGCGCTGCGAAATCCCGATGCGGGCGGTTTGTAACATCAGATCATAACGGTCAAGTTATCCACAATTTCTGTGGAAAACCTTGTGGAAAGTCGGCCGGCCGGCCCCGTGGGGCGGTTCGCGGGCTGGCTTGCCTATAAACAGACCTTTGTTGCCTGACCCGAATCAATCGATCCGATTCCTCACTCACCGGAAGGAGAAAGCCATGTCCTATCGTGTTGCAGTCGTCGTCGGCAGCCTGCGTCGCAGTTCCTCGAATCGCGCGCTCGCGCACGCCGTGATCTCGCTCGCCCCTGCCGATTTCGCGTTCGAATTCGTCGAGATCGGCGAACTGCCGCTGTACAGCCAGGACTACGACGCGGACTTTCCGGAAGTCGCGAAGCGCTTCAAGCAGTCGATCGAAGCCGCCGACGCGCTGCTGTTCGTCACGCCCGAGTACAACCGCTCGATTCCAGGCGTGCTGAAGAACGCACTCGACTGGGGCTCGCGCCCGTGGGGGCACAACTCGTGGTCCGGCAAGCCGGGCGCGGTGCTCGGCACGTCGCCTGGTGCGACCGGCACCGCGCTCGCGCAACAGCACCTGCGCAACGTGCTCGCGTATCTCGACGTGAAGACGCTCGGGCAGCCGGAAATGTTCATCAAGCATGACCCGGCGCGCATCGACGACCAGGGCCAGATCGTCAGCGAGGACACGCGCAAGTTCCTGCAGGGCTTCGTCGACCGCTACGTCGACTGGGTACGTATGCTGAAGTCGGCCTGATCGCCGTACTTCCCGCTATCGGCGCCGGACCGCGTGCCGCGGGTCAGGCGCCGGCGTGCCGCGCATCGCGCGCTTCGCGGATGCCGAGCAGGATCTCGTCGAGCAGCGCGATGTCGAACGGCTTCGACAGCACGCGCACGTTGACGGTGCGCGTGCGGTCGAGTTCTTCCGCGTAACCCGTGACCAGGATCACGGGCAGCTTTCCCGGCCGCTTGTCGATCGCTTCGGCGAGATCGATGCCGTTCAGGCAGCCCGGCATGTGGATATCCGAGATCACCAGGTCGAATGCGTTGTTCGCGGCCGCGCCCTCGATCAGGCGCAACGCGTCGTCGGCGGTGGGCGCATAGGTGACTCGGTGGCCGAGCAGCGTGATCAGCGCTTCGGTGCCGGCCGCAACTTCGCTGTTGTCTTCGACCAGCAGCACGTGCAGGCCCGCGAGCGCGCCCGTGTCGTGCGCGACGGCCTGCGGCCGTGCGACGATGTCCTCGACGCGTGCGCGCGGCAGGTAGAGGCGCACCGACGTGCCGGCGCCGACCGCGCTGTCGATCGTCGCGAGGCCGCCCGAGCGCTCGCAGAACGCGAACACCTGCGGGAGTCCGAGCCCCGTTCCCATGCCCTGCGCCTTCGTCGTGAACAACGGCTCGAACGCGCGCGCGAGCACGTCGGGCGCCATGCCCGAGCCCGTATCGTCGAGCGAGATCTGCACGAAGTCGCCGGTCAGCGGAAAGCCGTCGTCGCGGCGCAGCGTCACGTTGCGCGCGCCGACCGTGAAGCGGCCGCCGATCGCCATCGCGTCGCGCGCGTTGACGGCGAGATTGATCACCGCGAGTTCGAGCTCCGCGACGTCGACCCGGATCGGCCATACACCGGGTTCGATCGCGACGACCAGCGACGACTTCGAACCGAGCGACGTCTTCAGCAGTTCGCGGCACGTGCCGAGCCACTGGCCGATGTCGATCGTCTCGTTGTGGAGCGGCTGCTTGCGCGCGACGCCGAGCAACTGGCGCGTGAGCGACTGGCCGTTCTTCAGCGCGCGTTCGATCGCGCCGAGTTCCTTGTCGAGATGCTGGACGCCGCGTCGCCGCACGATCTGCACGTTGCTCGAGATGATCATCAGCAGGTTGTTGAAGTCGTGGGCGACGCTGCCGACCAGGTTGCCGAGCGCCTGCATCTTGCGCGACTGCCGGTATGCCGATTCGATCGAGCGCCGCATCGACGCTTCCGCCTGCCAGCGGTCCCAGGCCTCCTCTTCCGCCTTCAGCCGCTTCAGCGACAGCCAGATCACCGACCACAGCGCGATCGACGGCGCGAACATCGAGATGAACAGCACGCTCAGGTGTTCGTACCATTCACGCCAGATCGCCGACGTGCGGTACGCGCAGGTCACGTACACGGGATAGCTGCCGACCTGGCGGTACGCGACGATCTCGCTGGCGCCGTCGTGGCGCACGCGCACGACGCCCGCGCGCGGATCGTTGCGCGCGTTGCCGAACGTGGCCGTGCGATCGGTGTGCGCGAGCGATGGCGGCGGCGGATACGACGCGATCACCGCGCCGTCGGAGCGTGCGAGTGCCATCGTCATCGGCGTGGCGGCGCCGCCGAGGAGGTCGCGGTAGAACGCATTGAAATACGACGACTTCAGCGCGATCGACACCATCCCGGCGAACGAACCGTCGCTATGGCGTCGCGCGACGCCCGTGTTGAACACGGGAATGTTCTCGAGCTTGAGCGGCCCCATCATCAGCCGCGAGATGTGTTCGATGACCTTGCCGTCGCGAATGCCGGCGAAGTCGTCGCGGTTTGCGATCGATGCATAGGGCGCCGGATAGTAGAGGCTGTTCGCGAGCAGCATCCCGCTCGCGCCGAAGATCGACACCGCGGCCACCTGCGGATAGCCGCCGCCGATCGTGTTCAGCGCGTCGTGGATGTCGGATTCCTGGCGGCGCACGGTGGCGTCGTCCATGTCCTGCACGAGGTCGACGATGCGCGCATCGAGCGTCTCGCTCAGGTCGAACACCTTGAGCGCATGCTCCTCGGCGACGCGCACGGTGCGCATCGTCACGTCGCTCGCCGCGGCTTCGCGTGCCTTCAGGTCGTTGTACGCCATGACCGACACGTAGATGCACGGCAGCACGATCGCCGCGATCAGCAGCACGATCAGCGTCACGCGCCGGACCGCGAAATCGTGCTCGGGCGCGCCGGACGCGTAGCTGCCGTCATCCTGCCAGTCGTCGGCAGGTGGGGAGGCAGGCGGGCGGGAGTCGGCGGGACGTTCGGACGTCATTGAAGAAGGAAGAAAGCGGGTCAGGCTGAGGTGTTCAATCATAAACGAGTTGCGCCCGCCCGCCGCACCCCGGCATGGACGGGCAACCTGATGATTCCGACAGGGGCGGATTGAAAGTTTGAAAACGCTATGAATCCGGCAGCGCAAACGTACACAAAGAAAAATTTTGCGTGCTTATCTCAAAAATGGTCGCGGCTGTTTTCGGAATGCCGGGCAATCGGATCGATTCTGTTCGAAATGGTGGAAATGGCGAGTTGCACCGCCTCCGGTTTACTCCGAGAATCGCGCCTTGCTTTCCCTATGACAGATATATGCGCCCGCCGGCGTTTTGCGGCGCGGTGTGTCGCGTGCCACGTGCCGCGGCGCCCGCGCGCGGCCGCACGGTGGCTGCCGCGCTTTGATCGTGTGGCGCCTCAAGAAACGCGCCGCGCGGTCGTTAACGCGAGAGAGACCATTCCGTATACCGCTTCGCCGCCATGCCTTTGCCGATCGTGATCGCCGACGATTCCTTGCTCGCTCGCAAACTTCTGACAAAGGCACTGCCGGGAGACTGGGACGTTGATGTCGCGTATGCGGCGAATGGTCGCGAGGCCCTGGCGCTCTATCGTGACGGCAAAGCTTCCGTGATGTTTCTGGACCTGACGATGCCCGACATGAACGGCTATCAGGTGCTGGAGACACTGCGCCACGAAGATCTGAACACGTTCGTGATCGTGGTATCCGCCGATATCCAGCCGCAGGCGCAAGCACGCGTGCGCGAGTTGGGCGCGATCGCATTCGTTGCCAAGCCCGTGACGTCGGAGGCATTGCTGCCCATTCTCAAGGAGTATGGGTTGTATGCCTGAATCGGTGTTCACGGCGGAGCAACGCGATGCGTTGCAGGAGATCGCCAACCTCGCGATGGGCCGCGCCGCCGCACGGCTCGCGTTGCTGCTCGGACATTTCATCGAACTGTCGGTACCGCGCGTGCGCGTCGTGAAGGCCGCCGATGCGGGTGACGCGCTGCGCGAGATGACGGGCATCCACGAGAACGTGACGGCCGTGCGCCAGGGCTTCCGTTCCGACATCAAGGGCGAGGCGATCGTGCTGTGCCGCAGCGCGGGCGTCGCGCGGCTGATGTCGCTGATGGATCGCACGTTCGGCGACGGCGTGTATGCCGGCATGGCAACGCAGGACGAAGTCGTGTTCGACGTCGCGAACGTGCTGATGAGCGCGTGCGTCGCGTCGATCCTCGACGAGCTCGGCCGCAAGCCCGTGTTCTTCCCGCCGGGGCTGCTCGGCGCGAACGTGTCGTTCGACGACGTGTTCCAGCCGCACGCGCTCGCATGGAACGTCGCGCTGCTGCTCGAAGTGAATTTCGGACTCGAGGATCATGCGTTCCGTGCACATTTCGTGATGCTGATGGCCGAGGATTCGATCCGGCTGATGGGCGATGCGCTCGACGCGTTGCTGTCCGCGCTATGACCGCTATCGCCACCTCCACCGCCGCGTCGCTGAGCGACCTCGTGATCGAACGGGTGGGCTTCGGCCTGTTCGTGCTCGACCGCACGATGACCGTGCTGATGTGGAATCGCTTCATGCAGGACCACAGCGGCATCCCGGCTGCCGACGTGATCGGCCGCAACCTGTTCGACTGCTTTCCGGCGCTGCCGCGCGCGTGGCTCGAGCGCAAGCTCGAGAGCGTGTTCCAGCTCGGCAGCTTCGCGTTCAGCTCGTGGGAGCAGCGGCCCTACCTGTTTCGCTTCGAGCACGACCGGCCGATCACCGGCGGCGTCGACTACATGCAGCAGGACTGCACGTTCATGCCGCTTACGCGCGGGCGCGAAGTCGAGGCCGTCTGCGTGACGATCTCGGACGTCACGCACGTGAGCGTGATGCAGCGCGAGCGCGAGGAGGCGGTCGCGAAGCTGCGCGAACATGCGAATCGCGACGGCCTCACCGGCATCGCGAATCGTCGTTTCTTCGAAACGCGGCTCGGTGACGAGTTCGCGCGCTGGCAGCGCTACGGCGGCGACCTGTCGGTGCTGCTGTTCGACCTCGACCACTTCAAGACGATCAACGACCGGTTCGGGCATGCGGCCGGCGACGCGGTATTGCGCGAGACGGCGCGCCGCGTTGCGTCGATCGTGCGCGCGCAGGATACGTTCGGCCGTTTCGGCGGCGAGGAATTCGCGCTGCTGCTGCCGTGCACGAATCTCGACGAGGCGATGCGGGTGGCCGACAAGGTGCGTGACGCGATCGGCGGCACGCCGGTCGACGCGGAAGGCGTCAGCGTGCCGGTGACGGCGAGCGTCGGCGGCGCGAGCGCGACGGCGGGCGCGCCGACGTCCGACGTGCTCGTCAACGAGGCCGACACCGCGCTCTATCGCGCGAAGCGGCTCGGGCGCGACCGGTCGATCGCGTACACGTAACCGCCGCGCCGCGCGCCGTTCAGCTTTTCGCGATATCGGCGAGCACGCCCGCCAGCACGGCCGGCTGCGACACGAACGGCGAATGGCTGCTGTCGAGCTGGTGCACGTGTGTCGGGTTGCCGGGCACGAACGTGTCGGCTTCGTCGATGAAGCGCTGCTGCAGCGCGGGCAGGATCACGCGATCCGCCAGGCACTTGATGTAGTGACGGTCGATCGCGCCCCAGCGTGCGGCGGTCGTCGGGATCGCGGTCGCGAACGGTGCGGCCGGCACGTCGCAGGTCATCAGGTTCGCCACCGCCTCGAAGTCGGCCTGCGGCACGTCGTCGTACAGCGCGCGCTTCGTCAGCTCGCGATACGCGGGTTCGCCGCTGCGCGGATCGATCCGCAGCGCGCCGGCGACGCGCGGGCTCGCCAGCATCAGCGGGCCCAGCATTTCACCCTTGTTCTCGGGCGCGCGCACGTAGTCGAGGCCCGGCACGCCCGACGCGGGCATGAACGCCGCGAGATAGACGATCTTCGCGATCTTCTCCGGCGCGCGTTCCGCCGCGGCCGTGATCGCGAGGCCGCCCATGCTGTGCCCGACGAGCACGACCTTGCCGCGGCCGAGCGCGTACGCGTCGTCGACGGCCTGCATCACCTGCGTCGCGTAATCGTCGAGCGTGGTATTCGCGACCGGCGACGGTTCGGCGCCGAAAGCGTCCTTGTCGAGCGGCCGTGCGAGATAGGACGCGGGAAAGCGGGCGTTGATGCCGTGCGCAGGCAGGTCGCGCGCGATCGACAGGTAGCCGCGCGCGGCCAGTGCGGCCGCGACGTGCGCATAGCACCACGCACCGTGCCACGCGCCGTGCACCAGCACGAAAACGGGATGGCCGGATTGCGGGGTGGCGGTTACGATCGTCTCCATGGTGTCCGTCTTTTTTTGAGAAAGAGGTTCATCTTAGACGAAGCCGCGCAGGCGCAGCCGCGTGCGTCCGGGCAGAACGCGCGGCCCGACCGTGCGCGTGCCTGGACCGCTTGTCGCAATGAGGCCCTTTTGTCTCGTACAGGCCACATTTCGTCCTGATCTGATTTGAATTTGCGCCGAAGCGCGCTAATTTGACACTTTGCTCCCGATTGCGCCCCATGAACGTCGACTACCTCTTCTACCGGCGGCCGGACAAGCCTGGCCCCTATTCCCTCGACGACCTGGGCGAGACCGCACCGCCGATCGGCCCGAGCGACGTGGTGCGCGCGGGGATCGCACGCGTGTTCGAGCAGATCGACTGGCAGGAGTCGCCCGACGTCCCGGGCGCGTGGTTCGGCACCGGCGGCCCGTCATTCCAGTTCACGGCGGAGCCCGATGGGCGCGTGACGAGCTTCATGGGCTCGCGGCTCGAGCGCCGTTCGATGCTGCAGCTGACCCGCGAAATGGGGCTCATCGCGCTCGATCTGCAGCGCGACATCGTCTACGGCTGACGGGCGGCGCGACGCCGTTCCACGCCGGGGCCGGCCACGCCGGCCCGCCAGCGTTCCGGCGGCCCGCCGGGCGCCGCGCATGTCCGCCATCGAACTTCAAAGATTGCTATACTTTCGCCCAATTCCGGCTTCCGGCCGGTAATTTGTGCCTGTCTGCGTCGATCGTTCGCATATCTCGCACGCATTTGACGCCCTGACCAACCCAGCCGGGCATGGCTTCTTCAATCGCCCCGCGTGGGTGTCTCCGTGGAGCTCGTCTTGGCCGTTTCCAATCTCGTCGTGGACGAACAAGAAACCGACGCCGCTGCCGTCACATCGGGCAGTTCTTTCTATCTGGCGATGCGCATCCTGCCGGCGGTGCAGCGCGACGCGATGTTCCAGGTCTACGCGTTCTGCCGCGCGGTCGACGACATCGCCGACAGCGACCTGCCGCGCGCTGAGCGCAACGCGGGCCTCGATCGCTGGCGCGCGGACATCGACGCATGCTTCGCCGGCCAGCCGCCGCGCCACCTGGTCGCGCTCGAGCGCGAGATCCGCGCGTTCGACCTGAAGCGCGAGGACTTCCACGCGATGATCGACGGGATGGCGATGGACGCGGCCGAAGACATCTGCGCGCCGGACGAACCGACGCTCGACCTGTTCTGCGATCGCGTGGCGAGCGCGGCCGGCCGTCTGTCGGTGAGGATTTTCGGGATCCCGGAAGCGGAAGGCATCGAGCTGTCGCACCACCTGGGCCGCGCACTGCAACTGACCAACATCCTGCGCGACATCGACGACGATGCGGCGATCAACCGCTGCTACCTGCCGCGCGAGCTGCTCGCGCGCGAAGGCATCGTGATCACCGATCCGGCGACGATCGTGCGCGACCCGGCGCTGCCGCGCGTCTGCGCGACGCTCGTCGAACGCGCGCTCGCGCATTTCCGCGCGGCGGACGCCGTGATGGATACCTGCACGCGTGCGCAGGTGAAGGCGCCGCGCATCATGTCGGGCGCGTATCGCTGCATTCTCGAGGCCGCGATCGCGCGCGGCTTCGCCGCCCCGCGCGCGCCGCTGCGCAAGCCGAAGGCGCGGATGCTGATGATCGCCGCGCGCTACGCGCTGTTCTGAGCCGATGCCCAGAACCGTCCACGTGATCGGTGCAGGAATCGCGGGCCTGTCGGCTGCCGTCGAGCTGCAACGCCGCGGGCGGCGCATCGTGCTGCACGACGCACATGCGCACGCGGGCGGCCGCTGCCGCTCGTGGTTCGACGGGACGCTGAACACGACGCTCGACAGCGGGCTGCACCAGGTTTTCGCGGGGCAGCCCGCGACGCAGCGCTACCTGCGCGCGATCGGCGCGGCCGATCAACTCACGGGGCCCGCGCTGGCTGAATGTCCCGTGGTCGACGTCGCGTCGCAGCAGCGCTGGACGCTGCGCTTCGGCAACGGACGCTGGCCGTCGTGGCTGTTCGACGCCGCGTCGCGTGCGCCGGGCACCACGCCGCTCGACTACCTCGTGCTGCCCTCGCTCGCGTTCGCGCGCACCGGCCGCTCGCTCGCACAGACGATGCGATGCGACGGCGTGCTGTGGGATCGTTGGCTGCGGCCGTTTTTCCTCGGCGTGCTGAACGTCGAGCCGCGCCACGCGAGTGCCGAGCTCGCGCGCGCGGCGCTGTGCGGCACGTTTGCCGCGGGCGGCCCCGGCTGCCGCCCGCTCGTCGCGCGCCATGGGCTCGGCAGCGCCTTCGTCGAACCGGCGCTGCGGATGCTGCAGCACGGCGGCGCGCAGATCAGGCTGAACTCGCGGCTCGACGCGTTCGAATTCGGCGCGCACGGCAATGCGCTCGACGCGGTCACGGTCGGCGGCGAGCGCGTGGATCTCGCGCCGGGCGATGCGGTCGTGCTGGCCGTGCCGCCCGAGGTCGCGCAGCCGCTCGTCCCGGATCTCGCCGCGCCCGACACGTTCAGTGCGGTCGTGACCGCGTATTTCGCGGTCGACACACCGGCCGGCAGCCCGCTGCAGACGACCGTCGTCAACGGCATCGTCGACGCGGTGCGCGCCGGCGACGGCCCGCTCGCGGCCACGATCCGCGACGCGGGCCGCTGGCTCGACATGCCGCGTGACGTGCTCGCGCGGCGCATCTGGGAAGACGTCGCGCGCGTGACCGGCGCGAACCCGGAAACGATCCCCGCGTGGCAGCTCGTCGTCGAGCCGCGCGCGGGTTTTGCGGCGGTGCCGTCGCAGGAAATGAAACGTCCGGCCGCGCGCACGCGCTGGACCAATCTCGTGCTGGCGGGCGACTGGATTGCCACCGGCTTGCCCGCCACGATCGAGGGCGCGATCCGTTCCGGCCAACTGGCCGCGGACGTGCTCCAGACACAGTAAGTAACAGAGGGACCGATGAACGATCTCACCGAAATGGCTACCCTGTCCGCCGGCACCGCACCGGCCGGGCTCGACGCGGCCGTTGCCAGCGCGACCGACGCGCTGCTGGCCGCGCAGAACGCGGACGGACACTGGGTCTACGAACTCGAGGCCGACTCGACGATTCCCGCCGAATACGTGCTGCTTGTCCACTATCTCGGCGAGACGCCGAACCTCGAGCTCGAACGGAAGATCGGCCGCTATCTGCGCCGCATCCAGCAGGCCGACGGCGGCTGGCCGCTGTTTACCGACGGCGCGCCGAACATCAGCGCGAGCGTGAAGGCGTATTTCGCGCTGAAGGTGATCGGCGACGACGAGAACGCCGAGCACATGCAGCGTGCGCGCCGTGCGATCCACGCGATGGGCGGCGCCGAGATGTCGAACGTGTTCACGCGGATCCAGCTCGCGCTGTACGGTGCGATTCCGTGGCGGGCGGTGCCGATGATGCCGGTCGAGATCATGCTGCTGCCGCAGTGGTTCCCGTTCCACCTGTCGAAGGTGTCGTACTGGGCGCGGACCGTGATCGTGCCGCTGCTGGTGCTGAACGCGAAGCGTCCGCTCGCGAAGAACCCGCGCGGCGTGCGCATCGACGAGCTGTTCGTCGACCCGCCCGTCAATGCAGGGCTGCTGCCGCGCCAGGGCCACCAGAGCGCCGGCTGGTTCGCGTTCTTCCGCGTGGTCGACCATGCGCTGCGCGCGGCGGACGGCCTGTTCCCGAGCTACACGCGCGAACGGGCGATCCGCCAGGCCGTGTCGTTCGTCGACGAGCGCCTGAACGGCGAGGACGGCCTCGGCGCGATCTATCCGGCGATGGCCAACGCGGTGATGATGTACGACGTGCTCGGCTACGCGGAAGATCATCCGAGTCGCGCGATCGCGCGCAAGTCGGTCGAGAAGCTGCTCGTCGTGCAAGAGGACGAAGCGTATTGCCAGCCGTGCCTGTCGCCGGTGTGGGACACGTCGCTCGCCGCGCATGCACTGCTCGAGACCGGCGATGCGCGCGCCGAGGAGGCCGTGATCCGCGGCCTCGAATGGCTGCGCCCGCTGCAGATCCTCGATGTGCGCGGCGACTGGATCTCGCGCCGCCCGCACGTGCGGCCCGGCGGCTGGGCGTTCCAGTACGCGAACGCGCACTACCCGGACGTCGACGATACGGCGGTGGTCGCGGTGGCGATGGATCGCGTGCAGAAACTCAGGCAGAACGACGCGTTTCGCGATTCGATCGCGCGTGCGCGCGAGTGGGTCGTCGGGATGCAGAGCAGCGACGGCGGCTGGGGCGCGTTCGAACCGGAAAACACGCAGTACTACCTGAACAACATCCCGTTCTCGGATCACGGCGCGCTGCTCGATCCGCCGACGGCCGACGTGTCGGGCCGCTGCCTGTCGATGCTGTCGCAGCTCGGCGAGACGCCGCTGAACAGCGAGCCGGCGCGCCGTGCGCTCGACTACATGCTGAAGGAGCAGGAGCCGGACGGCAGCTGGTACGGCCGCTGGGGGATGAACTACGTGTACGGCACGTGGACGGCCCTGTGCGCGCTGAACGCGGCAGGCCTGACGCCGGACGATCCGCGCGTGAAGCGTGGCGCGCAGTGGCTGTTGTCGATCCAGAACAAGGACGGCGGCTGGGGCGAGGACGGCGACAGCTACAAGCTGAACTACCGCGGCTTCGAGCAGGCGCCGAGCACCGCGTCGCAGACGGCCTGGGCGCTGCTCGGCCTGATGGCGGCCGGCGAGGTGAACCACCCGGCCGTCGCGCGCGGCGTCGAGTACCTGGTCGCGAACCAGAACGAAGAGGGCCTGTGGGACGAGACGCGCTTCACGGCGACGGGTTTCCCGCGCGTGTTCTACCTGCGCTACCACGGCTATCGCAAGTTCTTCCCGCTGTGGGCGCTCGCGCGCTATCGCAACCTGAAGCGCGACGACACCACGCGCGTGACGGTCGGGCTGTAACGCGTGGCGCCGACGCAGCACGACGGCACGTTGCCCGTCATCGCCGTCACGGGGATGGCGTTCGAGGCACGCATCGCGCGCGGTCACGGCGTCGAGGCCGTGTTCGCCGCACGGGCCGACCGGCTCGAGCGCGCCCTGACCGAGGCGACCGCGCGCGGTTGCGCGGGCATCGTCAGCTTCGGCACGGCGGGCGGCCTGGCGCCCGACCTGGCGCCCGGCGCGCTCGTGATCGCGGACGCGATCGACGGGCCGTTCGGTCGCGTGCAGACCGATCCGGGCTGGAGCGCGCGGCTCGTCGCCGCGCTGCACGACACGCCCGTGTGGGCGCGCGTCACGCGCGGCACGATCGCGGCGGTCGGCGCGCCGGTGATCAGCGAGCAGGAAAAGACGTCGCTGCATCGCACGAAGTGCGCGCTCGCCGTCGACATGGAATCGCACATCGCCGCGGCCTTCGCGGCGTCGCGCGGCGTGCCGTTCGCGGTGTGCCGCGCGATCGTCGACCCGGCATGGCGCACGCTGCCGCGCGCGGCGACGGCCGGCCTGCGCGACGACGGCAGCACCGCGATCCTGCCGATCCTGCGCGAACTGCTGAAGCAGCCGTCGCAGCTCGGCCCGCTGCTGCAGGTCGCGGGCGACGCGCGCGCGGCGCGCACGACGCTGATCCAGGCGCGGCACGCGTTCGAGCGTGCGGGCGCGATGCGGATCGTCTGAGCGGCGTTCGCCGCTGTCCGCCTCTCCCCTTCCTTTTTTCGTCCGCCGATGCGCAAAAAAAAGAGCGCTGCATGATGCAGCGCTCTTCGGCGTTCCGGCGGATTTCGTGGCGCGTTACTGCGCGGCCGGACTGCTCGCGGGTACCGTGGGCATTGCCGGCGCGATCGGCGCGCCGTTGGCGGCCGGCGTGGTCGCCGCTCCGGCCGACGCGGCCGCCGGTGTCGCGGCGGGCGCGCTCGCGGGTGCCGCGCCGTCCGCACCCGGATCGTCGTACTGCGGCAACCCCGGCGCGGCCGGCGCGTTGTTCGGCGCGGTGCCCGATGCGCCGCCCGACTCGCCCGGATCCTCGTAGTTCGGCAAGCCCGGCACGGCCGGCGTGGCCGCCGGCACCGCGCCTGCTTCACCCGGCTCGGTGTAGTTCGGCGGCGCGGCCGCCGCCGACTGGCCGTGATACGTCAGCGACTTGCGCTGCTGCAGATACGCATCGCGGACGAACGAGTACGGATCGAGTGCCGCCTGCTTCAGCAGATCGGTCGCGCCGAGCAGGTCCGAACGCGCGCTGACGAACTGCGCGATGTACATCGGGTTGCGCACGGCCGGCTCGATGTAGTTGAGCAGGTTGAAGCGGACATCGACCGCGCGGCCGACGCCGTCGCGGATCGTGCTCGGCCCGAACACGGGCAGCACGAGGTACGGGCCGGACGGCATGCCCCAGCGCGCCATCGTCAGCCCGAAATCCTGGTGATGCTTCGGCAGCCCGGCCGGCGTCGCGATGTCGATCAGGCCGCCGACGCCGAACACCGAGTTCATCGCCACGCGCATCAGGTCCTGCGTCGCATCGGTGATGCGCAGCTGCAACAGGTTGTTCGCCATGTTGCCGAGATCGCCGAGGTTCGAGAAGAAGTTGCTGATCGCGGTACGCACGGGCGTCGGCGTGATCTTCTGGTAACCCTTCGCGATCGGCACGGCGATGTTCGTGTCGACCGTGTCGTTGAACTTGTACATCGCCCGGTTCATCGGCTCGAGCGGGTCGTTGGGGTTGCGGTTCGGGCCCGTCGCGCAGCCGCTCAGCACCGCGCCGGCAGCGACGGTCGCCGCAATGATTCGCACCTTATTCATTGTTTCCTTGCATTTGGTTCTTGGCGCGTTTGACGCGCGGTTTGCCCATCAGGACGGGCTGAAACACCACGGCGCCGATCAGCGTGCAGGTCAACGCCAGCGCGAGCAGCTTGCCCATGCTCGACGTGCCCGGATGATGCGACAGCCACAGGCTGCCGAAGGCGGTTGCGGTCGTCGCGGCGCTGAACAGCACCGCGTGCGTGAGGCTTGAATGCAGCAGGCCCGTCTGGCCCGCGCGCCACGCCATCACGAAGTACACCTTGAACGCGACGCCGACGCCGAGCATCAGCGGCAGCGCGATGATGTTCGCGAAGTTCAGCGACATGCCGAGCACGACGCACATCTCGAGCGTCACGAGGCCCGACACGAGCAGCGGCACCAGCGTGCGCAGCACGTCGCCGAAGCGGCGCAGCGTGATCCACAGCAGGATCGTGATCGAGAGGATCGACCACAGCGCCGCGTGCAGGAACGCGTTGATGATCGTGTCGGCCGAATGCAGGATCGAGATCGGGCCGCCGATCGCGCCCGGCTCCGCGGCCTTCACCGCCTTCGCGAAGCGGCGCAGCATCGTGTCGTCGTTCGGGTCGACGCCCTTCGGCACCTTGGGCGAAATCTGCACGAGCGCATGGCCGTCCGGCGCGATCCAGTCGCGCACGAGCTGCGGCGGCAGCGATTCGCGCGTGACGTCCTGCGGCTGCAGCAGCGTCGCGAGCTGGTTGAGCGCGATGCGCAGCGTGTCGGAGAACGCGCGCTCGGCGCGGTCGCGCGTCGCGCTGTCGGCCGCGGCGAGCTTCGCGAGCGACGCCGACAGATGCTGTGCGGCGGCCGCGCCGGGGCCCGGGTGATCTTCCGCCGCATAGCTCAGCAGGTCCGACACGCGCTTGAGCGCGGTGACGCGCTGCGCGTCGGTCGCGCTCGGCGCGGCCGGCTGCGTCAGCGCGGGCAGCAGGTCGCTCGCGGCCGCGGCGATCGCCGCGCGCTTGGCCGGCTGGTCGGCCGGGACGAAGGTCGTGAGCGTCGTCGTGCGGCCGACTTCCGGCAGCGCGTCGAGGCGCTTCGCGGCCGCGTCGGCATCGGCGAGCGACGGCGCGAGCAGCGTGACGTCGTTGACGGCCGCTTCGGGCGAATCCTTCAGCGCGAGCAGCGTCGCCATCGATTCGCTGTGCGGATCCTTCAGGTGCAGCGGGTTGAAGTCGAAGTGCAGGAACGCGAGCAGCGGCAGCGCGCCGATCACGACCGCGAGCGTGCCGATCAGGATCGGCTTGCGATGGCGGTCGAGGAAGTCGTCGACCGGCGCGAGCCACGGGAAGCCCGGCGTCTTCGATTCGCCCGGCGGTGCGAACAGGCGCAGCAGCGCGGGCAGCAGCGTGAGCGTGGTCAGCAGCGCGACGAACATCCCGACGCCCGCGATCAGGCCGAGCTCGGACACGCCGCGATAGGCGGTGGGGATGAACGAGAAGAAGCTCGCCGCGACGGCCGCGGTGGCGAGCGCGAGCGGCATGCCCATCGAGTGCGCGGCACCGATCAGCGCGTGATCGATGCGCGGATCGCGGAAGCGTTCCTCGCGGTACTTCACGCCGTACTGGATCGAGAAGTCGACGCCGAGGCCGACGAACAGCACCATGAACGCGACCGAGATCATGTTCAGCGAACCGACCATCGCGAGGCCGAGCGCGGCCGTCACGACGAGGCCGACGAACAGCGTGACGAGCACCGAGCCGATCATCCGCTTCGAGCGCAGCGCGAGCCACAGGATGACGAGCACGGCGAGCAGCGTGAGCGCGCCGTTGAGTGCGGCGCCGTCCTCCACCGACGCGAATTCATCGTCGGCGAGCGGCTGTTCGCCGGTCAGGCGCACGACCGCGCCGTAGCGTTGCTCGAGGCCGAGCGCTGTCGCGGTGTCGCGGATCACCTGGGTCGTTTCCGCACCGGCCTTCAGCGCGCCGTAGTCCACGACCGGCTGCACGGTGACGAACGCGCGTGCGGGCTGGCGCGCGGCGTCGCTGTCGACCAGCCCGCGCCACGAGAACGCGGCCGGCTTGCCGGCCAGCACGTCGTCGACCGTCGCGGCGCTGCGTGCGAGCAGCTTGGCCATCGCGGGCAGCTTCACCTGGCCGGTCAGGAGCGGCTGGCCGAGCGTGGTGGACAACGTGGTCGCGAGCCCGGTCAGGCTCGGGTTCTTCGCGAGTTCGTTGACGAGCGGCCGCGCGCTCGCGAGCTGCGACGTGGTATCCGACACTTCCTGCGGCGACAGGAACAGCAGGCCGTTGTGCTCGAAGAACGGGCCGCCGCCGGGTTCGGCGACCTGGCCGATGCGGCCGGCGTCGGCCTGCTTCTGCAGTGCTCCGGTGAGCACGTGTGCGGCGGCAGTCGCGAATTCGGGGGCGGGCGCCTCGACCACCGCGAGGATCGTGCCGTTGCGTTGCGGGAAGGCCTTGTCGACGGCCTTGCCGAGCGCGGCCCATTGAGGCTCCGCGTCGACGAGCTTGCTGATGTCGGTATTGATCTTGAAGTGCTGGGCGACATAGACGCCGCTGAAGGCGGCAATGACGAACGACAGCACGACGACCCAGACGGGGCGGCGTACCGACCATGCAACGAGTCGGACGATGAGAGATGTCACCATGTGGCGGTGGGGAGGGGCTGGCAAGGGCAAAGGAACGAGTATACCGGCGCAACGTGGCGTCAGTCGCGACGTTGGAGCGTAAAGGGGCGGGAAGGATATTTGCGCCGGGCCGCACGAATCGGCGCGGAGGGCCCGGCGATTTGTATGGGGATATTTATATAATTGGCCGGAACCGCGCCGCAGCGGGCCCTGTGACAAAAAGGGTTCAAAGGTAACAGTCGGTCACTGCACGGCAGGCGGGCGTCCGGGCCGCTATACTTCGACCCACCGGCCGATGCAGTCGATGCAATCCGCCGGGCCGTTTTTTCTCATCGAGTGCGATATCCGTATGAAACGTCATCTGTTTGCTTTCGTCGCGGCGGCCGCCGTGTCGGTTTCCGCTTTCGCGCAGAGCGCGCCGGTCGACGTCGTCCGCACGGCGGTCGAAGGCACCGTCAACGCGATGAAGGCCGATCCGGGTGCGCGCGGCGGCGACATGACGAAAGTCACGCACGTCGTCGAGCAGCGCTTCCTGCCCGCGACGAACTTCGAGCGCACCACCCGCATCGCGGTCGGCGATGCGTGGAAGCAGGCGACGCCGCAACAGCAGCAGGAGCTGTACAAGCAGTTCAAGCTGCTGATGACGCGCACCTATGCCGCGTCGCTCGCGCAGCTCGGCAGCCAGGACGCGAAGTTCTCGTTCAAGGCCGGCGGCGCGTCGGGCGCCGATGCGCTGGTGCAGTCGACGGTCACGACGCCGGGCGACAGCCAGTCGGTCGGCTACCGGCTCGGCAAGGTCGGCAGCGACTGGAAGATCTACGACATCGACATGTCGGGCGCGTGGCTGATCCAGGTCTACCAGGGGCAGTTCAAGAGCCAGCTCGCATCCGGCGGCATTGACGGCCTGATCGCGTATCTGCAGAAGCACAACTCGCGGACGAACTGATCGGCGCGACGCGGTCCATTTTATTCAGCATGCATGCAGGGCGCCCGAGGGCGCCCTTTTTGCTGGCTGTTCGCCGGCGGTTTCGCGTCCGGAATGGCGCTGCGCCGGCATCGGGACGTCCCTACCGCCGCCGATGCTCGACCGCGAACTTGATCAGCTCCGCCTGCCCTTCGATCTCGAGCTTGCGTTTCAGGTTGAGCCGATGGGTTTCCACCGTGCGCACCGACAGCCCTGTCTGCTGCGCGATCTGCTTGCTCGACAGCCCCTCGGCCAGTGCGTCGAGGATGTCGCGTTCGCGCGGCGTCAAGCGGTCGAGCGGCGACGCGGTCGCGCTCGCCTGGATCATCCGCGCGGCGAGCCCTTCGCTGAAGAAGGTCTGCCCGGCCAGCACCGCGCCGATCGCACGCACGATCTCGCTCGCCGGCGAATCCTTCAGCAGGTAGCCGCTCGCGCCGGCGCGCACGGCCTGCGTCACGTATTCGACGTTGTCGTGCATCGACAGCATCAGCACGCGAATTCCCGGAAAGCGCTCGTGGAATACGCCGGCGAGCGTGATGCCGCTCATCCCGTTCATGCCGACGTCCATCAGCGCGAGATCGGGCTCGAGCGATGCAGCGAGCGCGAGCGCCTCGTCCGCGTTGCCGGCTTCGCCGACCACGGCCAGGTCGGCCGCCTCGAGCCGCATCCGCAGGCCGTCGCGCACCAGCGGGTGATCGTCGACGAGCAGCAGTCGGGCGGCGGGCCGGGCGGTGTCGGGGGCGCTCATGGGCAAAGGTCTCCGGTGATGGTGGCGCGTCGTCAGGCGGCGGCGCGCAGCGGCACGCGCGCGGCCACGACGGTGTGGCCGACCTGCGACGTGATCGTCAGCGTGCCGCCGAGCGCGTCGAGGCGCTCGCGCATGTTGCGCAGCCCGATGCCGCGGCGCGCGTCGGTCTGCGTACGCTCGGCATCGAAGCCGCAGCCGTTGTCGGCGATGGTCAGCGTGACGGCATGCGCGCCGACGTCGAGCGTGACGGCCGCGCGCGACGCCCGCGCATGATGCACGATGTTGCTGAGCGCTTCCTGCGCGATCCGGAACAGCGCCGTATTGACCGGCGCGGGCAACGGCCGCGCGCCGCTGTGCGCGACCTGCGCATAGCCGATGTCGATGCCGCTTTCCGCGCCGAGTTCGCGCACGAGCTGCTCGAGCGCGGCCGCGAGGCCGAGATCGTCGAGCATCGCCGGGCGCAGCGCATGCGAGATGCGCCGCACCTCGCGCAGCGTGTCGCCGAGCCGCCCGACACCCGACGCGAGCGCCTGCTCGGCTTCGGGCATGCGCGTCGCGCCGCGCTCGAAGCGGGCGAGCGCGGATTCGAGCATCAGCTTCGCGGACACCATCATCTGGCTGATCCCGTCATGCAGCTCGCGCGACAGCCGCTCGCGCTCCTGCTCCTGCGATTCGACGACGCGCTGCGCGAGCTGCTTGAGCTTCGCGTCGGCGCTGCGCGACTCGCTGACGTTCAGCACCAGCGCGCAGACGGCGATCGCCGCCGCGCCGGTCAGCGCGATCGCGGTGAGCCAGCTCATCGTGCGCTCGATGTTCGCGGACGCGCGCGCGTCGATGCGTTGCAGCGCGGTATCGACGTCGTCGAGATAGATGCCGGTGCCGACCATCCAGCCCCAGCGTTCGAGCGCGACGACGTAGCCGAGCTTCGGCGCGGCCTTGCCCGTCGACGGCCGCTGCCACGTGTAGCGCACATAGCCGCCGCCGTGCGACGCGGCGCCGATCAGCTGCTGGATCGTCAGCGCGCCCTGCGGGTCGCGCATCGACCAGAAGTTGTGGCCGACGCGCTCGGGCTCGCGCGGATGCATCAGCGCATTGCCGTGCAGGTCGTATACAAAGAAATAGCCGTCGGGGCCGAAGTCCATCTTCTGCAGCATCGCGAGCGCCTGCGTGCGCAGCAGTCCGTCGTCGCGCGCATTGCGGCCGCTCGCGTCGTAGAGCGGCATGATCGCGCTGGTCGCGAGCTCGACGTAATGCTTCAGCTCGACTTCCTTGCTCGACAGGTAGGCGGCCTGGATCGTCGCGTGCTGCGTGCGCGCGAGCGACGTCGCCTGCTGGCGCACGCCGAAGCCGATGCCGGCGATCGCGAGCAGGAACGGCACGATGGCCAGAAGGAAAATCTTTGCCTTGAGTCTCATGGTGGTGCGAAGCGGGCGCGGGCCGGCGGCGGGCGCGTGCGTCGCGCGGCGGCGCGGCGAGCCGACATTGTCGGCGATTTTGCCTGCAGGCGACGGGGTGGCGGCCGGACGGCCGGCCGACGCTCGGGTCAGGCGCGCCGCGACATGCGATCGACGGACGGGGCCGCCTGCACGACGACCTGATTGCGCCCGAGTTCCTTCGCGCGATACAGCGCGTCGTCGGCGCGCTTCAGCGCCGCCTGAATGCTGTCGTCGTACTCCGGATAGCAGGTCGTCACGCCGATGCTCGCGGTCAGGCGCCCGGCCGTGCCGGTGTCGTGCCGGATGCCGAGATCGAGGATGCCGGTGCGGATCGATTCGGCGATCGTCACGGCGCCGTACGTGTCGACGTCGGGCAGCACGACGACGAACTCCTCGCCGCCGTAGCGCGCTGCGTAGTCGGCCGGACGGCGCAGCGAGCCGGCGATGCAGCGGCCGACCGCGGCGAGCGCGTCGTCGCCGGCCTGGTGGCCCTGCGTGTCGTTGTAGCGCTTGAAGTGATCGACGTCGACGAACAGTAGCGACAGCGCGAGCTGCGAGCGCGCGGCACGACGCCATTCGCGCGCGAGCGTGACGTCGAGCATCCGGCGGTTGTCGAGGCCGGTGAGGCCGTCGGTGCGCGCAAGCGCCTGCAGTTCGGTTTCCGCGCGATGACGCTTGCGCAACTGCACGTCGAGCAGCAGCGACAGGGCGACGAAGCCGAGCGCGAGCATGGCCATCGCCGAGCCGATCGGGATCGCGCGGTCGTACCACGCGGCGTAGGTGTCGGCTTCCGAGCGCGCGACCATGATGATCAGCGGCAGATGTTCGAGGTGCCGGAACACGTACAGGCGGCGCACGCCATCGATCGACGCGGTATCGGCGAAGCTGCCTTCGCTGGCGGTCATGAAATGCCGGAACGTGCTCGCCTTGCTGATGTTGCGGCCGACGATCGCCGGATCATACGGCTGGCGCGCGAGCATCAGGCCCTTGGTATTGATCAGCGCCATCGACCCGCGATCGCCGAGCGAGAGGCGCGCGAACAGGTCCTGAAAATATTCGAGCCGGATCGACATCACGGCGACGCCGCCGAACGACCCGTCGGGCCGCGTGATTCGCCGGCTGAGCGCGACGCTCGGCGAGCCGGCGCGCAGTCGCGAATGGTATGGATCGCTGACGTACAGGCCGACGTCCGGGTGATCGCGGTGCACGGTGAAGTACGCCTCGTTGGCGAAGTTGGCCTTGCGCGGCACGTCGCTCTTGCCGTCGACCGCGATGTCGCCGTTCGCATCGAGCACATAGATGCCGCCAAGATATTTGGCCGTCGTCGCGCGGTCGAACAGCACCTGGCGGCGCAGCCGCATCGGCAGCGCGGTGACCGTCGGATCGTTCTCGCCTTCGACCACCGCCTGCAACGACAGCGAATAGAACTCGATGTTGCGCTCGATGTCCCACGACGCCATCAGCGCGATGTTCTGCTGCGTGGTGCGGGCGCGGTCGCGTGCGTCGATGCGGCCTTCGTACAGCACGATTGCGCAAAGGAGCAGCAGGAGCAGGCCGATCAGCAGCCCCGAATAGAAGATCAGGTGCGGTAGCAGGCGCCGGCGCAAATGAGCGGCGACACGGCCCGTCAGACCGGATTCGCTGGGCATTGCGTAGTCGGTTTCTGCCATGGTCCGTGGATCGATAGCCATCGTCGCCATGCGGCGGGCCGATGCGAATGTTCGTATGATTGATTGGCCGGCGGCGATCCGGTACGCGGCCCCCCGATGCGCATTCCGCCCGACCGACCGGAAAAACAGGTGCCGATTATCGGTATTTGCGGCCGGATAAACCGCCAGGTCACCCATTCCCCGATAGATCTGCCGCGATTCGACGATCCGACGAATCGGGCGGCGCGGATTGGTCCGAGTATAACGCGCGCATTCGTATGCGCGGAAAATGTTGTGGATCGTTGACCCGGATCAAATTATCGCGGCGACCGATACTTGCCAATCGTGCGCGGAGCGTTGCAGCGCAAGGCTTTGTGCCAAGGTCGGGCGCGCCGCGCATTCCACGCGCCGCCGATTTTCATGCTTTAACGGCCGGGCGATGCGGACCGATTATCCATTTCAGCGTTCGCGTCAATTCGCCTATGAAAACGGGCGGCCGTATCGGCCGCCCGTTTCGAGAAATCGCATGCGGGAAAGCCCGCATGCGGTGGTTCAGGCGCCGCGCTGTTGCGCCTTGAACGCGAGCCGGAACCGATGCAGCAGCGGCTCGGTATAACCGCTCGGTTGCGACGTGCCCTGCAGCGCCAGCGCGCACGCGGCCTTGAACGCGGTCGACTGGTCGTAGCCGGGCGCCATCGGGCGATAGTTCGGGTCGCCCGCGTTCTGCTGGTCGACGACGCGCGCCATCCGCTTGAACACGTCGAGCACGAACGCCTCGGTGATCACGCCGTGGCGCAGCCAGTTCGCGATGTGCTGGCTCGAGATGCGCAGCGTCGCGCGGTCTTCCATCAGGCCGACGTCGTGGATGTCGGGCACCTTCGAGCAGCCGACGCCCTGTTCGACCCAGCGCACCACGTAGCCGAGAATGCCCTGCGCGTTGTTCTCGACCTCGCTCAGGATCTCGCTCTCGCTCCAGGCGGCGCGCTCGACGACCGGCACGGTCAGCAGCCCTTCGAGCAGCGCGTCGCGCTCGCTCGCGTACGGCGTCTTCTCGAGTTCCTGCTGGACGGCCTGCACGTCGACGAGGTGGTAGTGCAGCGCGTGCAGCGTCGCGGCGGTCGGCGACGGCACCCACGCGGTGTTCGCGCCGGCGCGCGGATGCGCGATCTTCTGCTCGAGCATCGCGTGCATCAGGTCCGGCATCGCCCACATGCCCTTGCCGATCTGCGCGCGGCCGCGCAGGCCGGCCGACAGGCCCGCGAGCACGTTGTTGCGCTCGTATGACTGGATCCACGCCGACGACTTCATGTCGCCCTTGCGGATCATCGGGCCCGCTTCCATCGCGGTGTGCATCTCGTCGCCGGTGCGATCGAGGAAGCCGGTGTTGATGAACGCGACGCGCGCGGCGGCTGCCGCGATACAGGCGGCGAGGTTCACGCTGGTGCGGCGCTCCTCGTCCATGATGCCCATCTTCAGCGTGTTGCGCGGCAGGCCGTACAGATCCTCGATGCGCGCGAACAGCGTGTCGGCGAACGCGACTTCGACCGGGCCGTGCATCTTCGGCTTCACGATGTAGATCGAGCCCGTGCGCGAATTGCGCTTCGCCTGCAGGTCGTGCAGCGCGCACAGCGTCGTGACGACGCCGTCGAGAACCCCCTCCGGAATCTCGTTGCCGTCGCGGTCGAGCACCGCGCCGTTGGTCATCAGGTGGCCGACGTTGCGCACGAACAGCAGCGAGCGGCCGTGCAGCGACAGCGTGCCGCCGGCCGGCGTCGTGTATTCGCGATCGGCGTTCAGGCGGCGCGTGAAGGTCTTGCCGCCCTTCGCGACTTCCTCGACCAGCGTGCCCTGCATCAGGCCGAGCCAGTTGCGGTAGAGCTGGACCTTGTCGTCGGCGTCGACCGCCGCGACCGAATCCTCGCAGTCGATGATCGTGCTGACCGCGGCTTCGAGCACGACGTCCTTCACGTTCGCGAGATCGGCGCGACCGATGGGGGTCGATGCGTCGATCTGGATCTCGAGGTGCAGGCCGTTGTGCTGCAGCAGGATCGCGGACGGTGCGTCGGCCGCGCCCTGGTAGCCGACGAATTGCGCCGGCTGCGCGAGGTGCACGACCCCCTTGCCGGTTTCGACGGCGAGCTGGCCGTCCTGCACGCGGTAGCGCAGCGCGTCGTGGTGCGAGCCGCTCGCGAGCGGCGCCGCGTTGTCGAGCACGCCGCGCGCGTAGTCGATCACGTGCTGGCCGCGCGTCGGGTTGTAGGCCGTGGTGCGCTCCGCGCCGCCGTCCTCGGGCAGCGCATCGGTGCCGTACAGCGCGTCGTACAGGCTGCCCCAGCGTGCGTTCGCGGCGTTCAGCGCATAGCGCGCATTCGACAGCGGCACGACGAGCTGCGGGCCGGCCTGCGTCGCGATCTCGCTGTCGACGTTCGCGGTGGCTGCCGCGGCGCTCGACGGGACCGGCACGAGGTAACCGATTTCTTCCAGGAATGCGCGATACGCGGCGTGGTCGCGCACCGGGCCGGGGTGCGCGCGATGCCACGTGTCGAGTTCCTGCTGGAGGCGGTCGCGTTCCGCGAGCAGTTCGCGGTTGCGCGGCGCGAGGTCGTGCACCAGGGCCGAGAAACCGCTCCAGAACGCGGCCTTGTCGATACCGGTGCCCGGCAGTGCTTCGTTTTCAATGAACTGGCTCAGCGCTGGCGCGACTTGCAGTCCTGCTTGGTCGATCATCGTGATTCCTCCCGGGGAAAAATGCGCGCGCGGCTTGGCTGTTATACCGCGACGCTTTGTATGCCGGCGCGGGCAATCTGCGCGTCCTGTTCGGACTTTACGCCAGACACACCGATCGCGCCTGCAATGCAGCCGTCCACCGTGACCGGCACGCCGCCTTCGAGCAATCCCGTCAGCG
Organism: Burkholderia sp. Bp9140; assembly: GCF_003853425.1. Classification (NCBI taxonomy): domain Bacteria; kingdom Pseudomonadati; phylum Pseudomonadota; class Betaproteobacteria; order Burkholderiales; family Burkholderiaceae; genus Burkholderia; species Burkholderia sp. Bp9140. The sequence continues at coordinate 94,563 of NZ_QTPQ01000018.1, read as the reverse complement.
GCACGCTCAGAAACGCGGTGCGGCCACCGTTGATCATATCCTCATACGCCTTCGTCTCGCGACGGCCGAGCGCCGCCGCGCGCGCCTTGTCCTGCGCGATACAGGCGCTGGCGGCCGACGCGCCGTCGAGGCGCGCGAACGCGAGCAGGTGGCCGCCGTCGTCGACGACGGCGATCGATACGGCCCAGCCGTGCCGCTCGGCTTCCGCGCGGGCGGCGGCGAGCATGCGTTCGACATCGGCGAGTTCGAGTTCGGGTTTCGTTTTCATGGTGTTCCTCCGGAATCAGCAGTCAATTGACGAGTCGGTTGTCGACGAGCTCGATCCAGTGGCGCACGGGCGTGCGGCCCGCACCGTTCAGATGAGTCTGGCAGCCGATGTTGGCCGTGACAATCAGGTCCGGCCGTGCGGCTTCGAGCGCGTCGAGCTTGTTGTCGCGCAGTTTCGTCGCGAGTTCGGGTTGCGTCAGCGCATAGGTGCCGGCCGAGCCGCAGCACAGGTGGCCGTCGGCGACAGGCGTCAGATCGAAGCCGAGCCGCGTCAGGATGCTTTCCACCGCGCCGCCGAGCCGCTGCGCGTGCTGCAGCGTGCACGGGCAGTGCACCGCGACGCGGCGCTGCGTCGCATCGGCCAGCGCGTCGAGCGGTTCGGCCGCGATCACTTCCGCGAGGTCGCGCGCGAGCGCGCTGACGCGCCGCGCCTTGTCCGCATAAACGGGGTCCGAACGCAGCAGGTCGCCGTATTCCTTCACGAACGCGCCGCAGCCGCTCGCCGTCAGCACGATCGCTTCCGCGCCGGCCTCGATCGCGGGCCACCACGCATCGATGTTGCGGCGGGCGCGCGCGAGCCCGGCGTCCTGCGCGTTCAGGTGGTATTCGGTCGCGCCGCAGCAGCCGGCTTCGCGCGCGGGCGTCACGCTGATGCCGAGCCGGTCGAGCACGCGCGCCGCGGCTGCGTTGGTGTTCGGCGACAGTGACGGCTGCACGCAGCCTTCGAGCATCAGCACGCGCCGTGCATGGCGCACCGGCGGGCGCGGCGTGGCCACGGGCACGGCGGCCGGGATCTTGTCCTGCAGCGCGCCGGGCAGCAGCGGGCGTAGCGCGCGGCCGGCCTTCAGCAGCGCGGCGAACGTTGCCGGCCGCGGCACGACGTGACGCAGGCCGGCGCGCAGCAGGCGCTCGCGCGCGGGACGCCGCGCGCGCTTCTCGGCTTCCGCGCGGCCGATGTCGAGCAGCGTGTGGTAGCGCACGCCGGACGGACAGGTCGTCTCGCAGTTGCGGCAGGTCAGGCAGCGGTCGAGATGCTGCTGCGTGCGCTCGCCGCACGGCTCGCCTTCGAGCATTTGCTTGATCAGGTAGATGCGCCCGCGCGGCCCGTCGAGCTCGTTGCCGAGCACCTGGTAGGTCGGGCAGGTCGCGTTGCAGAAGCCGCAGTGCACGCACGCGCGCAGGATCGCTTCCGCTTCGTCGGCCCGGTCGAGGGCCTTGCTTGCTTCGCTGAGATTGGTTTGCATCGGCGGTTCGAAGTCGGGTTGGCGTCAGACGTCCGCGTACAGGCGGCCAGGATTGAAGATCGCATGCGGATCGAGTTGCGCCTTCAGTTGCCGGTGCACGCGCAGCAGCGCGGGCGGCAGCGGCTGGAACGGCTCGGGCGTCGTGCCGGGCGTGAAGCAGGTCGCATGGCCGCCCCACTGCGCGGCGAACCGCTGCACGTCGGCCGGCGCGGCGTCGCTCTTCTGCCAGCGCTGCGCGCCGCCCCAGTCGACGAGCTGCACGCCGGGCAGCGCATCGAGCGGCGCGGCGGCCGGCACCGACACGCGCCACAACGGGCGCGGATCATCGAAGAACGGCAGCGACAGGTCGCGCAGCCGCGCCCAGAAGCCGTCGTCGTGATCGTCCATGCGCTCGCCGCCGATCGTGTTGCGCGCGGCCTTCACCGAGCCCTCGCCGCCTTCGAGCCGCACGCGCAGCACGCCGTCCGCGTGGCAGGCGCCCGCGAGCGGCAGCCCCGCGCGACGCCATCCGGCGACGTGCTGCACGGCTTCGCCTGCCGTGAGCGGCAACGCGAGATCGCCGGTCGCGCGCGGCTTCGGCAGCACCTTCAGCGATACCTCCGTCACGACGCCGAGGCAGCCGAAACTGCCCGCGAGCAGCCGCGACACGTCGTAGCCCGCGACGTTCTTCATCACCTCGCCGCCGAAGCGCAGGTGTTTCGCGTGGCCGGTGATCACGCGGCAGCCGAGCACGAAATCGCGCACCGCGCCGGCCCACGGGCGGCGCGGCCCCGACAGCGCGGCCGCGAACATGCCGCCGACCGTGGCCGCGCCGCCGAACGTCGGCGGCTCGCACGGCAGCATCTGGCCGGCCGCGTCGAGCATCGCCTCGAGTTCGGCGAGCGGCGTGCCCGCGCGCGCGGTGATGACGAGTTCGGTCGGGTCGTACGCGACGATGCCGCGGTGCGTGCGCACGTCGAGCGGGCGGCCTTCGACCGCGCGGCCGACGAACGCCTTCGTGCCCGCGCCGCGGATGTGCAGCGGCTGGCGATCGTGGATCGCGGCGTCGACCTGCGCGACGAGCGTCGCGCTGTCGTCGATCGATTCGGGTTCGCGTTCGCGTCGCATCAGAAGCGCTCCAGTTCGGGAAACGGCAGCTTGCCGTGATGGACGTGCATCGCGCCGAATTCGGCGCAGCGGTGCAGCGTCGGGATGTTCTTGCCGGGATTGAGCAGGCGCTGCGGATCGAATGCGGCCTTCACGGCGTGGAAGAACGTGATTTCGTCGGCGTTGAACTGCACGCACATCTGGTTGATCTTCTCGCGCCCGACGCCGTGTTCGCCGGTGATGCTGCCGCCCACCGCGACGCACAGCTCGAGGATCTTGCCGCCGAGCGCTTCCGCGCGGTCGAGTTCGCCGGCGCGGTTCGCGTCGAACAGGATCAGCGGATGCATGTTGCCGTCGCCGGCATGGAACACGTTCGCGACCGGCAGCGCGTATTCGGCGGACAACGCGGCGATCCCTTCGAGCACGCGCGGCAGCTCGCGGCGCGGGATCGTGCCGTCCATGCAGTAGTAATCGGGCGACATGCGCCCGACCGCCGGAAACGCGTTCTTGCGGCCGGCCCAGAAGCGCTGCCGCTCGGCCTCGTCGCGCGCGACGCGGATCTCCGACGCGCCGGTGTCGCGCAGCAGCGCGGCGACGCGTTCGGCGTCCTCTTCGACATCGGTCGCCGCGCCGTCGAGTTCGCACAGCAGGATCGCCTGCGCGTCGACCGGATAGCCGGCGTGGATGAAGTCCTCGGCCGCGCGGATCGCGAGGTTGTCCATCATCTCGAGCCCGCCCGGGATCACGCCCGCGCCGATGATCCGCGCGACCGCCGCGCCGGCTTCGGCGACGTCGTCGAAGCTCGCCATCAGCACCTTCACGCTCGGCGGCAACGGGCGCAGCTTCACCGTCACTTCGGTGACGATGCCGAGCATCCCCTCGGAGCCGGTGAACAGCGCGAGCAGGTCGAAGCCGGGCGCGTCGAGCGCGTCGGCGCCGAGCGTCAGCGTGTCGCCGTCGATCGTCAGGATCTCGACCTTCAGGATGTTGTGCACCGTCAGCCCGTATTTCAGGCAGTGCACGCCGCCCGCGTTTTCGGCGACGTTGCCGCCGATCGAGCATGCGATCTGCGACGACGGATCGGGCGCGTAATAGAGGCCGTAGGGCGCTGCGGCCTGCGAGATCGCGAGGTTGCGCACGCCGGGCTGCACGCGCGCGATGCCGGCGTCGGGGTCGATCTCGAGAATCTTGTTGAACTTCGCCATCACGAGCAGGAGGCCTTTTTCGAGCGGCATCGCGCCGCCCGACAGCCCGGTGCCCGCGCCGCGCGCGACGACCGGCACGCCGTGTGCCGCCGCGACGCGCAGCACCGCGCGCACCTGTTCGACGGTGTCGGGCAGCACGGCCGCGAGCGGCACCGTGCGGTAGGCGGCGAGGCCGTCGCATTCGAACGGCTTCAGCGCCTCGCGCTCGTGCAGCACGTCGAGGCCGGGCGCCGCCGCACCGAGCGCGGCGACGAGCGTGTCGCGGTCGACGGTCGCCAGCGGGCCGTCGATCCGTTCGTCGTAGGTGAAACTCATCGTGTGTCTCCGTCTCCACCATGCAGGCGGCCGCGGGATGCGCGGCGCGCCGGATGGACGGCATTCTTGGCGGGCGGCCGGCGCGTGTCCAGACGTCGCAGGCGTGGTCATACCAGTTTTTGGAAGCGTGCCTGGGCGGTGGCGGTGGTTGTGACGGAAAACCCAATCGCAACAAGGGTTTGTGAGAAAATCGGCGATGTTCTCCCGAAGTGGTCATACCAGTATGGAAATGCAGAATCGACAAGCGCCGGCGCGCAATGTGGCCGACGTCGTCGCCGAGCGGATCGAGCAGTTGATCGTCGACGGCGTGCTGAAGGCCGGACAGGCGCTGCCGTCCGAGCGGCGGCTCACCGAGAAGCTCGGCGTGTCGCGCACGGCCGTGCGCGAAGGGATGAAGCTGCTGCGTGCGCGCGGGATCATCGACACGACGCACGGCAAGGGTTCGTTCGTCGCGAGCCTGACCCCGCAGCGCGAAGTCTCGCCGATGATGCATCTGCTCGGCTCGCAGCCGCGCACGCTGTACGACCTGTTCGAGGTGCGCGGCATGCTCGAGGCGGAGGCTGCGCGGCTCGCCGCGCTGCGCGGGACGCCCGCCGACTTCATCCTGATCCGGCGCCGCTACGAGGAAATGACGGCGGCCGATGCGCAGGATCTCGATCCGGCCGCGCGTGCGAAGCTCGACCATGCGTTCCATCTCGCGATCTGCGAGGCGTCGCACAATCCGGTGCTCGTCAACACGCTGCAGTCGCTGACCGACCTGCTGCTCAGTTCCGTGTTCGCGTCGGTGAACAACCTCTATCATCGCGAGCCGCTGAAGAAGCAGATCGACCGCCAGCACGCGCGGCTCTACAACGCGGTGACCGGGCGGCTGCCCGACCAGGCGCGCAAGGCCGCGAGCGAGCATATCCGGCAGTGCGTCGACTATCTGCGCGAGATCGAGGAGGAGGAGCAGCGGCTCGTGCGCTCGACGCTGCGCCTCGAAGGCTGGACCTGACACCGAACGACCGGAGCGGCCATTGCCGCCATGACGTGTATCAAGCATGTCGGGCCGGCGCTGCGGCCTGGCGGTCGAATATGTCACAATGTGATCCATTCGATGCACGGCCCGACACGACCCGTTTCGCCTTTGCGCGACGCGCGCTTTGGCTGTCGACCGTGACGCGCCGCCGATCCTGAAAGGAGGACACTGCATGTCGATTCCGACGCGTGGCGACGGGCCCGAGGCCCGCGCCGTCCAGATCCTGCATCGCCCGGTCTGCGACCTGCTCGGCTGTGCCTGGCCGATCGTGCTCGCGGGCATGGGCGGCGTCGCGCGGGCCGAGCTCGCGAGCGCCGTGAGCGCGGCCGGCGGGTTCGGTTTTCTCGGGATGGTGCGCGAGCCGGTCACGCTGATCCGGCGCGAGGTCGAGCAGGTGCGCGCGGCCACCGAGCGGCCGTTCGGCGTCAACCTGATTCCCGCGTCGACGCCGCCCGGGTTGCTCGATGCGCAGCTCGACGCGTGTATCGAATTGCATGTGCCGGTCGTTGCGCTGTTCTGGGATGTCGTGCCGGGCGTCGTGCGGCGTCTGCGCGATGCGGGCGTGCGCGTGGTTCATCAGGTCGGCTCGCTCGACGACGCGCGCGCGGCCGAGGCGGCGGGTGCGCAGGCGCTGATCGTCCAGGGGCATGAGGCGGGTGGCCACGTGCGTGGTGATCGGCCGCTGGCCGAGTTGCTGCCAGACGTGGTTCGCGCGACGCGGTTGCCGGTGCTCGCGGCGGGCGGGATCGTCGACGGTGCGGACGTGGCCGCCGCGATGGCGCTCGGCGCGCAGGGCGCGGTGATGGGCACGGCCTTCATCGCGACGCACGAGTCGTTCGCGCATGCGTATCACCAGCAGCGGATCGTCGATGCGCGTGAAGGCGACACGCTGCTGACCGATATCTTTCACATCAACTGGCCGCGCGGCGCGCGGGTGCGTGTGCTGCCGTCGAGTGTCACGCGGGGCGAGCGGGGTGATCCGTTCAGTGACGAGCGCGTCGTGATCGGCGACGAGGAAGGTCGGCCGATCCATCTGTTCAGTACCGACTCGCCGCTGCGCACGATGACAGGCGATTTCGAAGCGATGGCGTTGTATGCGGGTATGGGCGCCGGGCGGATCGGCGCGATCGAATCGGCCGGCGACGTGCTGCGCCGGATCGTGCTCGATGCGGCGGCGATCGTCGAGAAAGCGGCGGCCGCGTCATCGGCGGGCGACGCGGGTGAGAATCGTACGGCGTTGCTCGCGGCGCTCGATGAATTGCTGGAAGCGGAGCGCGCGGGTGCTCGCGTCGCTTCGGAGACGGCGGCCGAGGTCAACGACGATCCCGAACTCCATCGGCTGATCGCGCATATTCGCCAGGACGAGGCGCATTGGTGCAGCGTGCTGGTCGATGCGATTCGCACGCTCGGTGCGACGCCGACGCGTGCGACCGGTTCGTTCCATGAAAAGGCGATGGCGATCGACGATCTGGCCGAGCGGATGGCGTTCTTGAACCGCGGCCAGAGGTGGGTCGTACGCAAGCTGCAGGCACTGCTGCCGACGCTCGCGAATCCGGATATTCATCACGCGCTGTCGCTGATGCTGGTCGCGCATGAGAAGAATATCGGGGCGGTGGATGTGAGGTTGCGGGAGGGGCGGTCGGGCGACGCGTAGCAGGCGGGGCCTGCGAGACATCCAGCGTCCGACCTGGCGGGAGGATCGAAAGGCGGGAAACTGCGACGACAGCCGTCGCCGGCTACGCCTGCAGGCGATGGCGTCAGCCGCCGAACGGCGCCAGCTCGTAGCTCGTGCTTCGGCCGGCGGACAGCGAGCGGCGCAGCACACCGTGCGCGACGAGTTCGCTGATATCGCGCAGCGCCGTGTCTTGCGAGCACTTCGCGAGGGCCGCCCACTTGGTGGTCGTCAGTTTCCCTTCGAAGCCGTCGAGCAAGCGATTCATGACCTTGGCCTGGCGTTCGTTCATCGCGAGGCCCGCATGTTGCTGCCAGAAGCGCGCCTTGACCAGGACCGCATCGAGCGTCGTGTGCGCGTGATCGACGGCCCGCCCCAGGGTGTTCAGAAACCACGCGAGCCATTCGGTGACGTCGAGCGAATCGCGCTGCGTACGTTCCAGCACGTCGTAATACGCGTGACGTTCGCGCTGGATTTGCGCCGACAGGCTATAGAAACGTTGTGGACTCCGATCGGCGCGCGCCAGGACCAGATCCCCGAGCGCGCGCGCGATCCGGCCGTTGCCGTCGTCGAACGGGTGAAGCGTGACGAACCACAGGTGGGCCAGGCCGGCCCGGATCAGCAAAGGCTCGGTTGGCGGCGCATTGAGCCACGCGAGAAAGCGTCCGATCTCGCCGGTCAGGCGCGCGGCGGGCGGCGCTTCGAAATGCACGCGCTGTCGACCGATCGGCCCGGACACCACCTGCATCGGCCCGCTCGCATCCGTACGCCATGCACCGACCGTGATGCGCGACATCCCCGAATAGCCGGTCGGGAAAAGAGCGGCATGCCACCCGAACAAACGGCCTTCGGTGACCGGCGCCGCCGAATGGGTCGTCGCATCCAGCACCATGTCGACCACGCCCTCGATGTGGCGATCGACTGGCGCCAGGGCGCCGATATCGACGCCAAGCCGACGCGCAATCGACGATCGAACCGATGCGACGTTCAGGCTTTCGCCCTCGATGGCGCTGGTCTTGACGACATCCTCCGTCAGCGCGGCCAGGCTGGCCTCGTCGCGCAGCGCCAGGCCGATATCCGCCAGTCGCCCGACCAGCATGCCTTGCGCACGGCTGACGTCGGCGAGTGGCGTGGCGAGTGCCGGGAGGTCGAAGCGCCATGCAGGCCAGTCGGCCGACTCCCAGATGAAGGTGTAATCTCCGCTCATGATGCGGAGATTATCCCACCGATTCGCCGCACGATTCAATATTCACCGCAATTTTTGCGGAGAATATCCGGTCTATTCACCGCACCGTCAAGGTCATCAAGCGCCGCGATGACAGGGGCGCGACGGGAAATACGGCTTCCCCAAAGGATCGCGTCGCGTTCGACGAAGAACCAGGAAAAAAGCCCGCCGAAGCGGGCAACCTCTCGATGAAGAGGAGGAGATGCGAATCCGCGACCAGCGCTTGCTCAACCTTTCGTCGCCCCGAACGTCAGCCCCGCGACGAAATGCTTCTGCATCGCGAAGAACATCGCGACCGACGGCAGCGCGGCAAGAATCGACCCGGCCGACACCAGATTCCACGACGTGGTCCATTGCCCCTTCAGCGCCGCCACCCCCGCGGTAATCGGCGCAGCCTCATCGCCTTGCGTGAGGCACAGCGCCCAGAAGTAATCGTTCCACACGAACGTGAACACGAGGATCGCGAGCGCGGCCAGCGCAGGCCGGATCAACGGCAAGACGATCCGCCAGAACACCGTCCACTCGCCCGCGCCTTCGATCCGCGCAGCCTCGATCAACTCGAACGGCAACTGCTTGATGAAGTTCCGCAGAAACAGCGTGCAGAACCCCGTCTGAAACGCGACGTGAAAGAGAATCAACGCCTCGACCGTGTTGAACACCCCGAGCCTGAGCGACAAATCCCGCACCGGAATCATCAACACCTGCACCGGCACGAAGTTCCCCGCGACGAACGTCCCGAACAGCGCGGCATTGCCACGAAACCGGTAAGTCGCGAGCGCGAACCCGGCCATCGCCGCAAGCGCGATCGAGCCGAGCACGGACGGCACCGTGATCTGCACGCTGTTCCAGAAGTAATGCAGCATCGGCGACGTGGTCAGCGCGTCGCGATAGTTCTCGATCATCGAGAAGTGCCGCGGCCAGCCCCAGTAGTGGCCTTCGACCAGCTCCTCGGTCGAGCGCACCGACGTGACGAACACCGCGATCATCGGCAGCAGCCAGATCACGAGCGCGACGGGCAGCGACAGCTTGTACAGCCGGCGCGAGACGGGCTTCCATTGGGTAACGGGCGTCGGAAACATGATGGCCACCGGTCAGGTTATTGCTCGTTGCGCAGCAGGCGGCGCAACTGGAACACGATGTAGACGAGCATGATCGCGAACAGCACGACCGCGATCGATGCGGAATAGCCGAGCCGGTAGTACTTGATCGCCTGGTCGTACATGTAATACGCGAGCACGGTCGAGCTCTCGAACGGGCCGCCGCCCGTCATCACCGAGATCAGGTCGAAGCTGCGCAGCGCACCGATCACCGTGACGACGATCGCCATGAACGTGGTCGGCCGCAACTGCGGCAGCACGACGTGCCACAGCAGCGCGAAGCCGCGCGCGCCCTCCATCCGCGCCGCTTCGATCTGCTCCGGGTTCACCGACGTGAGGCCGGTCAGGTACAGGATCATGCAGTACGCGGTTTGCGGCCACAGCGCGGCGAACACGATGCCGAACGTCGCATAGCGTGCATCGCCGAGCACCGGGATCCCGTGTCCGGCGATCAGCGCGAGCAGGCCGAAGGTCGGATCGTAGAACCACGAGAAGATCAGGCCGACCACCACGCCGGACAGCACGAACGGCGCGAAGAACAGCGACTTCACGAGCCGGATGCCGGCCACCGCCTGGTTCAGGTACAGCGCGAGCGCGAGCCCGAGCGGCGGCGCGAGCATGAACAGCGCGAGCCAGATCACGTTGTTGCGCAGCGCGGTGTAGAAGGTCGGCGCGTGCAGCAGCTCCGCGTAGTTCGCGAGACCGACGAACGTGCGCTCGGTCATCCCGTCCCAGTTGCAGAGGCTCAGCCACAGCGTCGACAGGATCGGCCAGATCACATAGACAGCAACCATCGCGCACGCAGGCGCGAGAAAGAGCCACGCGGCGCGCCGTTGCCGCCGCACGGCGGGCGACGGGCGACGTGCGGGCAGCGCGGTGGCGGTGGATGCGCCGCGCGGCGGCGGCGCGGCGCCAGCGCCGGCGGGCGGGGGGGACGTGATCGGACTGGACACGGCAAGCCTCCTGGGCGGACGCGGCGGCGCAGGGCCGCCGCATGGGTCGCGCGATTACTTCTTGTAGATCCGCTTGCGGGTCTGTTCGAGTTGCGCGAGCACGGTATCGAGCTGCGCGGGATTCGCGACGAACTGCTGCATGCCCTTCATCCCTTCGTCGGCCATTTCCTTCGTCATGTCGCGGTCGTAGAACTGCGCGACGCCGCCCTTCGTGTCGGCGAGGATCCGGAAGCCGATCCGCGAGATCGGATCGGCCGGCTCCGGCGACTTGCTGTTGGCCGACAGCGAGCCGAGCCCTTCCGCGAGCTTCGCGCCCATCTCGGGCGTTTCGACGAACGCGAGGAACGTGTGTGCGTCAGCCTTGTTCTTCGCCTTGGTCGGAATGTGCAGCGATTCGACCGGGCCGTCCTCGGCGGTCGGCACCTTCGGGTCGATGATCGGGAAGCGGTAGTAGCCCATTTCCTGCTTCACGTTCGGCGGGAAGCCCGCCGCGATGAAGGTGCCCATCAGCATCATCGCGGCCTTGCCCTGGAACAGGAACGGCTGCGCGCCGTCGAGATCGTAGGACAGCGCGTTGTCGATGAAGTAGCCCGAGTCGATCAGCGATTTCCACGTCGTGTAGACCTTCTTCACGCGCGGGTCGGTGTACGGCACGTCGCCGGCCATCAGCTGCTGGTGGAACGCGTTGCCGTTCAGGCGCAGGTCGAGATAGTCGAACCAGCCGGCGAGCGTCCACGCGTCGCGGCCGCCGACCGCGATCGGCGTGATGCCGGCCGCCTTCAGCTTCCTGCACGCGTCGAGGAATTGATCCCAGGTCTTCGGCTCGTCGGCGATGCCGACCTTGCCGAACAGGTCCTTGCGGTAGAACAGCCCCCACGAGTAATAGACGGTCGGCGCCGCGTACTGCTTGCCGTTATACGACGACGCGTCGCGCGTCGACGCGTACATCGCGCCCCAGCCGTTCTTCGTCCAGTCGCCGCTCAGGTCCTCGAACAGCCCGCGCTTCGCGTAGTACGCCATCCGCTCGCCCGCGTGCCAGTTCACCACGTCGGGCGCGACGGTCGTGAGCCACGCGGGGAGCTGCACCTTGTACGCTTCCTCGTCGACGAAGGTGGGCTTCACGTCGATGTCGGGATGGGCCTTGTGGAACGCCTCGAGCGTCGACTGCCAGACCGCGCGCTGGCTGGCGCCCTTGAACGCGATGTTGATCGTCAGCGTGCCCGCGCCGGCCGGCGCCGCGGCGCCGAACGAAGCGAACGCGATGGCGGCGGCGGTCGCAAGCCGGGCGGCGACGCGAAGGGGGCGATGTGTCATGGGTGTCTCCAGTCCTGTGTGTCGTTGTGCGTGACCGGCGCATCGCGGCGCCGGGGGCGGTTGCTACGAACGGCTTCGATACACGGCGACGCCTTGCGGCTCGACCTGCGCGGCGCCGACCACGAACGCGGACGGCGGCACCCCGTCGATCGTGTGCGGCGTGCCGCCATAGTTGAATACGTAGGTCAGGCCGCCGCGCCGGCTCATGCGCACGCCGTCGCCGAGCGGCGACGGTGCCAGGCCGGCTTCGGCCGCGACGTCGGCGAACAGGCGCGCGGTGGTCGCGTCGTCGAACAGCGCGGCCCAGTAGTGCAGCGTGCCATGCGACACGCAGGCCGGATGACCGTCGGCGAAGCGCGCACGCACGACGCTGCGTGCGTCGTCGTGCAGCTCGACGAGGTCGCGCCAGTGCCGTGCGTCGCCGGTGAGCGGCGCGCCGTCGCGCAACGTGCCGTCGATCCGCTCGGTCACGTTCGGCCGCAGCGATTCGACGCGCCATACGCGCACCGGCAGGATCGACGCGAGGGGGCCGGGCGGCAGCGCGGGCGGAATCTGCAGGTCGGCGGTCTTCGATCCGGTGCGCGGGCCGAACACCGCATGCGCGCCCGATGCGGCGAGCCGCGCCGCGAAGTCGTCCGGCACGACCGGCAGCGGCGGCACGGCGACGAGCCGGTAGCCGTCGAGCGGCGCGTGCGCGGAAATGATGTCGACGTCGAGGCCGAGCGAACGCAGTGCCGAGTAGTACTCGAACGCGAAGCGCGGGTAGTGGAAATCGGCGCCTTGCGGCTGCACGTCGAGCAGCCACTTCGCTTCGTAGTCGAACACCAGCGCGACGGGTGCGCGCACCGCGCCGTTCGCGTCGGCATCGGCACCGGCGTCGAGCACGGCCGCAACCTCGCGCGCGACGCGCTGCGCTTCGCGGCCGCCTTCGTCGAGCTTGTCGTCCGGCGTGTGCAGGCCCGCATGCATCTGCTCCTGCGCGAACGGCGCCTGCCGCCAGCGGAAGTAGGACACGCAGCCGGCGCCGTGCGCGAACGCTTCCCAGCTCCACAGGCGCACCATGCCCGGCAGCGGCGCGGGGTTCCACTGCGCCCAGTTCACGGGCCCCGGCTGCTGCTCCATCACCCAGAACGGCAGCTTCGACATCCCGCGATACAGATCGTGATTGAACGACGCGAAATCCGGATGGCCGGTGCGCAGCCAGCGCGCCTTCACGTCGGGCGCGAACCACTGCTCCTCGAGCGCGCCGAGCGGATAGCTGTCCCACGTCGCGACGTCGAGGTCGCGTGCGACTTCGTAGTGGTCGAACTCGGTGAAGAGCTGCATGAAGTTGTGCGCGACGGGGCGGCCCGGCGAATGCGCGCGGATCACGTCGACCTGCATCCGGTGATAGCGCGCGACTTCGTCGGACGCGAAGCGCCGGTAGTCGAGGCGATGCGACGGATGCGCCTCGGTCACGGTGCCGACCGGCGCGTCGACTTCGTCGAAATGCCGGTACTCCATGCTCCAGAACACGGTGCCCCAGGCGCGGTTCAGCGCGTCGATCGTGCCGTGGCGCGCCTTCAGCCATTCGCGAAAGCGCACGAGCGCGGCCGGCGAGTAGCTGACGACCGTCTGGTGGCAGCCGAGCTCGTTGTCGGTCTGCCAGTAGCGCACGGCCGGGTGGCGCCCGTAGCGTTCGGCGACCGCCGTGCAGATGCGGCGCGACGCTTCCAGATAGGTCGGCGACGAGAAGTCGTAGTGGCGGCGCGAACCGAACCTGCGCGGCCGGCCGTCCGCACCGATCGCGAGGATGTCGGGGTGACGGTCGACCAGCCATTTCGGCGGCGTCGCGGTCGGCGTGCACATCACGATGTCGAGGCCGGCCGCACCAAGCACGTCGACCGCGCGGTCGAGCCAGCCCCAGTCGTATTCGCCCGGCGACGGCTCGATGCGGCTCCATGCGAATTCGGCGATCCGCACCTGCGTGATGCCGAGCGCCTTCATCCGGCGGGCGTCGTCCGCCCACATCGATTCCGGCCAGTGTTCCGGGTAGTAGCAGACTCCGAGGCGCATGCCCGATCCTTATGCGTAGTGGTGGACGTGAACGTCGGCGCACGCGGGCACCGCGCGGCCGTCTTCGGTGAAGAGGTGACAGGCCGCGGCCGGCGCATGCGCGTGCACGCGCTCGCCGCCGCGCACGGCCGCGTCGCCGGGCACCTTCGCGATCAGCGGCGTGCCGCCGGGCTGGTCGAGGTGCACGTAGGTCTGCTCGCCGAGGCGTTCGACGAGCGCGACGTCGCGCGCGAGCGTCGTCGCGTCGCGCGCGGCGCCGAGCGTCAGGTGTTCGGGGCGGATGCCGAGCGTGACGGCAGCGCCCGGCGCGAGCGCGGAACCGTCGCGCGGCACCGTGAAGGTTTCGCCGGACGGCACGACGGTGACGGTCGTGCGTTGCGCGTTGCAGGCGGCGACGACGGCCGGCAGGAAGTTCATTCGCGGCGAGCCGATGAAGCCGGCGACGAAGCGGCTGGCCGGATGGTGATAGAGGTCGAGCGGCGCGCCGACCTGCGCGATGCTGCCGTGCCGCGCGGTGTCGGCACCGGCGTGCAGCAGCACGATCTTGTCGGCGAGCGTCATCGCCTCGGTCTGGTCGTGTGTCACGTAGACGACGCTCGCGCGTTCGAATTGCCGGTGCAGCTTCGCGATCTCGATGCGGGTCTGGCCGCGCAGCGCCGCGTCGAGGTTCGACAGCGGTTCGTCGAACAGGAACACGCCGGGCTCGCGCACGATCGCGCGGCCGATCGCGACGCGCTGCCGCTGGCCGCCGGACAGCGCCTTCGGCTTGCGCTCGAGCAGCGTGTCGAGCTGCAGGATCCGCGCGGCGTCGCGCACCTTCCGGTCGATCTCGGCCTTCGGCACGCGCGCGAGCTTCAGCCCGAACGCCATGTTCTCGTAGACCGTCATGTGCGGAAACAGCGCGTAGCTCTGGAACACCATCGCGACGCCGCGTTCGGCGGCCGGCACGTCGTCGACGCGGCGGCCGTCGATCGACAGCTCGCCGTCGCTCAGGTCCTCGAGCCCGGCGATCATCCGCAGCAGGGTCGACTTGCCGCAGCCGGACGGGCCGAGGAACACGCAGAACTCGTGCGCGCCGATCTCCAGATCGACGTCGCGAATGACCGGCGCGTGCTCGCCATAGGTTTTCTGCACGCGCCGCATCGAGATGCTCGCCATTGTCTCCGCTCCATGTTCTAATGCGCCTTCGTCGATGCTTAAGCGCTTAATCATCGCGATCGAAAAAAGAGCCGGTGGCGATCGCGGCCGAGTCGCGCCCATCGGGCGGGCGGCAGGGTGTGCGGCGATAGTGCGCCGCTTCGGTGAGCGAAGCAAATACTGGATCGACGTCTCATATAGTGAACAAGTGATGGCGACACTCGATGAAGTGGCCCGCCGCGCCGGCGTGACGGCCGCGACGGTCTCGAACGTGCTGCGCAACCGCGGCCGGGTCGGCGCAGCCACCCGCGCGCGGGTGCTCGACGCCGTGCAGGCGCTCGGGTACCGGCCGCATCTGGCCGCGCGGGCACTCGCGGAAGGGCGCGCGCCGACGGTCGCGCTGATGGTGTCGAGCATCGCGAACCCGTTCTATCCGGAATTCGCGCTCGCGGTCGAGCGCGCGGTGCGCCGCAACGGGCAGTTCCTGATCGTCTGCAATACGAATGAAGATCCGTTGCAGGGGCGCGCGTATCTCGACCAGATCGCCGGCACGATTTCCGAGGGCATCCTCGTGACCAACGCGAACCTGCACCTGCCGGATCTGGTCGACGTCGCGCGGCGCGGCGTGCCGGTCGTGCTGTGTCTGTGGGAGCGGCCCGATGCGCCGCCCGAAGGATTGCCGTGCGTGGCGGTGGATTTCCGCGAGGCGGGGCGGATCGCGACGCGGCATCTGCTCGAACTCGGGCACCGGACGATCGGCGTGATCGTCGGCGGGTCGGCGAGCGGCGTGCAGGCGGCGCGCTACGACGGCTTCGTCGACGTGATGCGTGAAGCGGGGCTCGACGCGTCGATCGTCGCGGCCGAGCACGATTCGATCGAAGGCGGCGTGCGCGCGGCGGGCCGGCTGCTCGACGCGCATCCCGGGTTGACCGCGCTGGTCGCGGCCAATGACCTGCCCGCGATCGGCGCGCTGCACGCGGCGGCCGATCGCGGCCGGCGCGTGCCCGACGACCTGTCGATCGTCGGCATCACCGATATTCATCTGGCCAGCGATACGCGTCCCACGTTGACGACCGTCGCGATCCCGACCGCCGAGGCCGCGGGGCTCGCGGTCGAACTGCTCAATGCGTTGCGCGAGGCGGGCGGGCAGATCGACGATGCGTCGCGCGTGCGGACGGCGTCGGTGCCGCGGCTGGTGGTGCGGGGGACGACGGGCGAGGTACCGGGGCGGACGAGCCGCATCACGTGATTCCGGTGCCACAATGGCGGCCTCACGTACCGATCACCCAGGAGAGCGAGATGGCGCATGGCGAACACAAGTACCGCGTGGCGGTGGAGTGGACCGGCAACCGCGGAACCGGCACGTCGGGGTACCGCGAATATGGCCGCGATCACGTGATCCGCGCGGGTTCGAAGCCGGACATTCCGGGCTCGTCGGACGCGGCGTTTCGCGGCGACGCGGCGCGCTGGAACCCGGAGGACCTGCTGCTGGCGTCGGCATCGGCGTGCCACAAGCTCTGGTATCTGCATCTGTGTTCCGATGCGGGCATCCGCGTGCTCGCGTATCTCGACGACGCCGAAGGGACGATGCTCGATACCGCCGAGCCGGGGCGCTTCACCGAAATCGTGCTGCATCCGCGCGTGACCATTCGCGCCGGCGACGATCGCGAGCTGGCCGGGCGGCTGCATCATGACGCGCATGCGAAGTGCTACGTGGCGAACTCCGTCAATTTCCCGATCCGGTGCGAGCCGGTGATCGAGTTCGCCGCCGCGTGACGCACGCGGCGGGCGTCAAAGACCGCCGCGCGCGACGCGGTGAGCGGGCGCGCGGAATCTGATCGCCGCGCTACAACCCGATCCCGTAAACCTCCCGCGCCGCCGCACGAATCGCGTCGGCCATCACCGCGACGGCCGGCGAATGCAGCCGGTCGGTGCGCGTGATGATCCCGAAATCGTCCATCCGGCAATCCATCTGCAGCGGCAGCACCGAGACGATCCCATGTCGCGCGTAGTACAGCGCGACATCTTCCGCGAGCACCGCGATCATGTCGCTCTGCTCGATCAGCTGCGTGATGAACAGCAGCGCGGCCGTCTCGACCACATTCGCCGGCGGCGCCAGGCTCGCGCGCTGGAACACGAGCTCGAAGCGATGGCGCAGCACGCTGCCGGCCGGCGGCATGACCCACGCGGCGCGCTGCACGTCGGCGAGCGACAGCGGCGCCTGCGCGAGCAGCGGATGGCCGGGCCGCACGACCGCGGCGACCGGCTCGCCGGTCAGCGGCTCGTAGCGCAGGTGCAGCTTGTCGTGTTCGGCGGACAGCCGGCCGAGCACGATGTCGAGCTTGTCCTGCGCGAGGTGTTCGAGCAGCGCGTTGCTTGTGTCGATCTCGACGGACACCCGCACGTTCGCATGCGTACCCTTCACCGCGGCGACGGCCGGCGGCACGAGCCGCAGCCCCGGCGACGTGATCGCGCCCACCGCCACGTGCCCGAGATGGCCGGCCTTCAGCGCCGCCAGCTCCTCGCGCGCCTGGTCGAGGCTGCCGAGCGCCGCGCGCGCGTGGCGGATCAGCGCGTCGCCGTACAGCGTCGGCCGCATCCCGCGCGGCAGGCGCTCGAACAGCACCGCGCCGATCGACTCCTCGAGCTCGCGCAGCAGCTTCGACGCGGCCGGCTGCGTCATGTTCAGCGCGGCCGCCGCGCGGTGAATGCTGCCTTCGTCGGCGAGCGCGACGACCAGCAGGAGCTGGCGGGTCTTCAGGCGGCTGCGGTTTCCCCACGGACTGGCTTCGTGCATCGTACGGGTTTATATCGATATCTGAATCGATATCGTAATCGCCTAAAACGTCATTAGCCAGTTATCAAAATTCTGCCTAGACTGCGCCGGTATCCCGTCACCACAGGACTGACGATGTCGGCAACAAAACCCAGGCTGCGCTCCACCCAATGGTTCGGCACCAACGACAAGAACGGCTTCATGTACCGGAGCTGGATGAAGAACCAGGGCATTCCCGATCACGAGTTCGACGGTCGGCCGATCATCGGCATCTGCAACACGTGGTCCGAACTGACGCCGTGCAATGCGCACTTCCGCAAGCTCGCCGAGCACGTGAAGCGCGGGATCTCCGAAGCCGGCGGCTTCCCGGTCGAGTTCCCGGTGTTCTCGAACGGCGAATCGAACCTGCGGCCGTCGGCGATGCTCACGCGCAACCTGGCGTCGATGGACGTCGAGGAAGCGATCCGCGGCAACCCGATCGATGCGGTCGTGCTGCTCGCCGGCTGCGACAAGACGACCCCCGCGCTGCTGATGGGCGCGGCGAGCTGCGACGTGCCGGCGATCGTCGTGTCGGGCGGGCCGATGCTGAACGGCAAGCTCGAGGGCCGGAACATCGGTTCCGGCACGGCCGTGTGGCAGCTGCACGAATCGCTGAAGGCGGGCGAGATCGACCTGCATCACTTCCTGTCGGCCGAAGCCGGCATGTCGCGCTCGGCCGGCACCTGCAACACGATGGGCACCGCGTCGACGATGGCGTGCATGGCCGAGGCGCTCGGCGTCGCGCTGCCGCACAACGCGGCGATTCCGGCCGTCGACTCGCGCCGCTACGTGCTCGCGCACATGTCGGGCATCCGCATCGTCGAGATGGCGCTCGAAGGGCTCGTGCTGTCGAAGGTGCTGACGCGCGCCGCGTTCGAGAACGCGATCCGCGCGAACGCGGCGATCGGCGGCTCGACCAACGCGGTGATCCACCTGAAGGCGATCGCGGGCCGCATCGGCGTGCCGCTCGAACTCGAGGACTGGATGCGCATCGGCCGCGACACGCCGACGATCGTCGACCTGATGCCGTCGGGGCGCTTCCTGATGGAGGAGTTCTATTACGCGGGCGGCCTGCCGGCCGTGCTGCGCCGGCTCGGCGAAGGCGGGCTGCTGCCGAACCCGGACGCGCTGACGGTCAACGGCAAGTCGCTGTGGGACAACGTGCGCGAAGCGCCGAACTACGACGACGAGGTGATCCGCCCGCTCGACCGGCCGCTGATCGCGGACGGCGGGATCTGCATCCTGCGCGGCAATCTCGCGCCGCGCGGCGCGGTGCTGAAGCCGTCGGCGGCGAGCCCCGAGCTGCTGAAGCATCGCGGCCGCGCGGTGGTGTTCGAGAACCTCGACCACTACAAGGCGACGATCAATGACGAAGCGCTCGACGTCGACGCCAGCTCGGTGCTGGTGCTGAAGAACTGCGGGCCGCGCGGTTATCCGGGGATGGCCGAGGTTGGCAACATGGGGCTGCCGCCGAAGCTGCTGCGCCAGGGCGTGAAGGACATGGTGCGGATCTCGGACGCGCGGATGAGCGGCACCGCGTACGGCACGGTCGTGCTGCACGTCGCGCCGGAAGCGGCCGCGGGCGGGCCGCTCGCCGCCGTGCGCAACGGCGACTGGATCGAACTCGACTGTGAGGCCGGCACGTTGCATCTGGATATTCCGGACGACGAACTGCAGCGCCGTTTGTCGGACGTCGATCCGACCGCGGCGCCGGGCGTGGCCGGGCAGCTCGGCAAGGGCGGCTACGCGCGGCTGTATATCGATCACGTGCTGCAGGCCGACGAGGGGTGCGACCTCGACTTCCTGGTCGGCACGCGCGGCGCGGACGTGCCGAGCCATTCGCATTGAACAGCAGGCGCGGCGCGGGCGACGGTCCGCGCCACGCGAAGTGGTGATGTGAAACCGTGAACGCTTGATGGCCTCGCCTCGAGGCCGACGCAGGACCGAACCATGACATCGAGCAGCACACCGCGCTATCGCGGCATCTTCCCCGTCGTCCCGACGACGTTTTCCGAAACCGGCGAGCTCGACCTCGCGAGCCAGAAGCGTGCGGTCGATTTCATGATCGACGCGGGCTCCGACGGGCTGTGCATCCTCGCGAACTTCTCCGAGCAATTCGCGATCACCGACGACGAACGCGACGTGCTCACGCGCACGATCCTCGAACACGTCGCCGGCCGCGTGCCGGTGATCGTCACGACGTCGCACTACAGCACGCAGGTGTGCGCGGCGCGCAGCCTGCGCGCGCAGCAGCTCGGCGCCGCGATGGTGATGGCAATGCCGCCGTATCATGGCGCGACCTTTCGCGTGCCCGAAGCGCGGATCTACGATTTCTTTGCACGCGTGTCGGACGCGATCGCCATCCCGATCATGATCCAGGACGCGCCCGCGAGCGGCACCGCGCTGTCCGCGCCGTTCCTTGCGCGGATGGCGCGGGAGATCGAGCAGGTCTCATACTTCAAGATCGAGACGCCGGGTGCGGCGAACAAGCTGCGCGAGCTGATCCGGCTCGGCGGCGATGCGATCGAAGGGCCGTGGGACGGCGAGGAGGCGATCACGCTGCTCGCCGACCTGCATGCGGGCGCGACCGGTGCGATGACGGGCGGCGGGTTTCCGGACGGGATCCGGCCGATCCTCGAGGCGTTCCGCGACGGGCGGCACGACGATGCGTTCGCGCGCTATCAGGCGTGGCTGCCGCTGATCAATCACGAGAACCGCCAGTCCGGGATCCTCACCGCGAAGGCGCTGATGCGCGAAGGCGGCGTGATCGCGTGCGAGCGGCCGCGGCATCCGATGCCGGAACTGCATCCGGACACGCGCGCGGAGCTGCTCGCGATCGCGCGCCGGCTCGATCCGCTCGTGCTGCGCTGGGCGCACTGAGCGAAGGAGGAACGCAGATGAGCAAGGAGATTTCGCTGGCGGTGATCGGGATCGGCAAGATCGCGCGCGACCAGCATTTGCCGGCGATCGCCGCCGAACCGGGTTTCGTGCTGACCGCTTGCGCGAGCCGGCACGCGGAAGTCGGCGGCGTGCGCAATTATCCGGACCTGCGCGCGCTGCTGGCCGCCGAGCCCGAGCTCGACGCGGTGTCGCTGTGCGCGCCGCCGCAGGTGCGTTATGCACAGGCACGCGCCGCGCTCGAAGCCGGCAATCACGTGATGCTGGAGAAGCCGCCGGGCGCGACGCTCGGCGAAGTGGCCGCGCTGGACGCGCTCGCGCGCGAACGCGGCCTCACGCTGTTCGCGACCTGGCATTCGCGCTGCGCGAGCGCGGTGGAACCGGCGCGCGCGTGGCTCGCGACGCGCACGATCCGCGCGGTGCAGGTGCGCTGGAAGGAGGACGTGCGGCGCTGGCATCCGGGGCAGCAGTGGATCTGGGAACCCGGCGGGCTCGGCGTGTTCGATCCCGGCATCAACGCGCTGTCGATCGTCACGCGGATCCTGCCGCGCGAGCTCGTGCTGCGCGAGGCGACGCTCTATGTGCCGAGCGACGCGCAGATGCCGATCGCGGCCGAACTCGATTGCGCCGATACGGAGGGCGTGCCCGTGCATGCCGAATTCGACTGGCGCCACGGCCCCGTCGAGCAATGGGAGATCGCGGTCGACACGTCGGACGGCGTGCTCGCGATCAGCCGCGGCGGCGCGCAGTTGTCGATCGACGGCGCGCCGGTCGAGATCGGGCCGGAGCGCGAGTATCCTGCGCTGTATGCGCAATTCCGCGCGCTGATCGCGCGCGGCGAAAGCGACGTCGACGTACGGCCGTTGCGGCTCGTCGCCGACGCGTTCCTGTTCGGGCGGCGCGTCGGGACCGACGCGTTCGGCCGCTGAAAACGTGCCGGCGCGCTCCATCGCGATCGCGACCGCGCACGACGGATGTTGAAGACCCAAGCCAATACAAGGAGACACGCATGAACCGCACGATTCGCCGACACACCCTGCGCGCGCTGTTGGCCGCGCTTTGCCTCGCGCCGCTCGGGATGCAGGGCGCCGCGCACGCCGACGCGCCGCTGAAGATCGGCTTCCTGGTGAAGATGCCCGAGCAGGCATGGTTCATCAACGAGCAGAACGCAGCCGCCGCGCTCGGCCAGAAGGAGAACTTCTCGGTCGTGAAGATCGGCACGCCGGACGGCGAGAAGGTGCTGGCCGCGATCGACAACCTCGGCTCGCAAGGCGCGCAGGGCTTCGTGATCTGCGCGCCCGACGTGCGCCTCGGCCCGGCGATCGCGTCGCGCGCGAAGCGCTACAACATGAAGTTCGTGACGGTTGACGACCAGCTGGTCGACTCGACTGGCAAGCCGCTGTCGAACGTGCCGCACCTCGGGATGTCGGCGACCAAGATCGGCAACCAGGTGGGCCAGGCGATCGCCGACGAGATGAAGCGGCGCGGCTGGAAGCCGGAAGAAGTCGGCGCGCTGCGCATCACCAACTACGAGCTGCCGACCGCGAAGCTGCGCACCGACGGCGCGACGCAGGCGCTGCTCGCGAACGGCTTCCGCAAGGAGAACATCTTCGACGCGCCGCAGAAGACGACCGACGACGAAGGCGGTTTCAGCGCGGCGGCGCCGGTGCTCGCGCGCCATCCGAACATCAAGAAATGGGTGGTCTATGCGCTGAACGAGGAAAGCGTGCTTGGCGCGGTGCGCGCGACCGAACAGCTGCACATCCCGGCCGCGGACGTGATCGGCGTCGGCATCAACGGCGCGGGCGAGGCGTTCGCCGAATTCCAGAAGAAGGAGCCGACCGGCTTCTACGGGACGATCGCGGTCAGCTCGACGAACCACGGCAAGGACAGCACGCAGAACCTCGTCGAATGGATCCGCAACGGCAAGGCGCCGCCGGCCGACACGCAGACGAGCGGCAAGCTGATGACGCGCGCGAACTGGCAGGCCGTGCGCGCCGAGCTCGGCATCTGAGCGTGCGGGGCGCAGACGCAATGACGATGCAGACGATGACGGCCGTGCCCGGCAACGGCGACGCGGCGACGGCCGGTGCCGCTGCGCCGCCGCCCGGCGGCGCGCTGCTCGCGCTCGACGGGATCACGGTGACGTTCCCGGGCGTGCGCGCGCTCGATGGCGTGTCGCTGTCGGTGCGCGCGGGCGAAGTGCACGGGCTGATGGGCGAGAACGGCGCGGGCAAGTCGACGCTGCTGAAGGTGCTGTCCGGCGTGAACCAGCCGCAGGCCGGCACGCTGATGCTGAACGGCACGGTGCAGCGCTTCGCGTCGACGCGCGCCGCGCTCGAGGCCGGCATCGCGATCATCTACCAGGAGCTGCATCTGGTGCCCGAGCTGACGGTCGCGGAGAACCTGATGCTCGGCCAGCTGCCGAGCCGGCTCGGCGTGGTCGACGAGCGCGCGCTCGCGGTGCGTGCGCTCGATGCGCTGGAGCGGCTCGGCGAGCACATCGATCCGGACATCCCGGTGAAGTATCTGTCGATCGGCCAGCGCCAGATGATCGAGATCGGCAAGGCGCTGATGCGCGACGCACGCGTGATCGCGTTCGACGAACCGACCAGTTCGCTGTCCGCGCGCGAGACGACGCAGCTGTTCCGGATCATCCGGTCGCTGCGCGCGGAGGGCCGCGCGATCATCTACGTCACGCACCGGATGGAGGAAGTCGACGCGCTGTGCGATCGCGTGACGGTGTTCCGCGACGGCCGCCGGATCGAGACGTTCGAATCGGTCGCCGACCTCGATCGCGACCGGCTGATCGGCTGCATGGTCGGCCGCTCGATCGAGGACGTGTACGGCTACCGGCCGCGCACGGCCGGCGACGTCATGATCGAGGCGAAGGGGCTGACCGGGCCCGGCCTGTCCGAGCCGGTGTCGTTCGCCGCGCGGCGCGGCGAGATCGTCGGCTTCTTCGGGCTCGTCGGCGCGGGCCGCTCGGAGCTGATGAAGCTGCTGTACGGCGCGGCACGCCCGAGCGGCGGGCACGTCGAGCTGGGCGGCAAGCGCGTCGCGTTCGCGAGCCCGCGCCATGCGGTGCGCGCCGGCATCGCCCTGTGCCCCGAGGACCGCAAGCAGGAAGGCATCGTCGCGATCGCGTCGGTGGCCGACAACCTGAACATCAGCGCGCGCCGCCACTTCAGCCCGGCGCGCATGCTGCTCGACGCGCGGCGCGAACGCGAACTCGCGCAGAAATACATCGAGCGGCTCGCGATCAAGACCCGCGACGGCGACACGCCGATCGGCGCGCTGTCGGGCGGCAACCAGCAGAAGGTCGTGCTCGCGCGCTGGCTGGCCGAGCGCATCGACGTGTTCCTGATGGACGAGCCGACGCGCGGCATCGACGTCGGCGCGCGCGCGGAAATCTACAACCTGTTCTACGAACTCGCGGAAGCGGGCCGCACGGTGATCATCGTGTCGAGCGATCTGGCCGAGGTGATCGGCGTGTCGGACCGCATCATCGTGATGAAGGAAGGACGGATCGCGGGCGAGATCGTGAAGGCGCAGGCGACGCCCGACGCGCTGATCAAGCTCGCGCTGCCGCGCTGAGCGGCCTGCAGTCAACCGGAATGCAAACGTTATGAGCCAGGCAATGCAACCCCAACGTAGTTCCCCGTCCCCCGATGCCACGGCAGCCGTGCCCGCGCGAGCGCGCGGCGGCATGTGGCAACTGATCAACCGCTCCGGCATCGTGATGGTGTTTCTCGTGCTGTTCGCGACGCTGTCGCTGACCGTGCCGGACTTCCTCACGCCGCGCAACATCCAGGGCCTGCTGCTGTCGGTCACGCTGATCGGCTCGATCGCGGTGACGATGATGTTCGTGCTCGCGCTCGGCGAGGTCGACCTGTCGGTCGCGTCGATCGTCGCGTTCTCGGGCGTCGTCGCGTCGACGCTGATCACCGCGACGCACAGCGTGCTGTTCGGCACGGTGGCCGGCATTCTCGCGGGCGGCGCGGTCGGGCTCGTGAACGGCGTGCTGATCGCGCGCTGGCGGATCAATTCGCTGATCGTCACGCTCGCGATGATGGAAGTCGTGCGCGGGCTCGCGTTCATCACGTCGAATGGCGACGCGGTGATGATCTCCGAGGAACGCTTCTTCGAGCTCGGCTCCGGCGCATTCCTCGGCATCTCGTATCCGATCTGGAGCAACATCGTCGGCTTCGTCGTGTTCGGCTTCCTGCTGCGCAAGACGGTGTTCGGCAAGAACGTGCTGGCGGTCGGCGGCAACGGCGAGGCCGCGCTGCTCGCGGGGCTGCCGGTGATGCGCATCAAGATCGCGGTGTTCGTGCTGCAGGGGCTCGTGACCGGCTTCGCCGGCGTGATGCTCGCGTCGCGGATGAGCCTCGGCGACCCGAAGACGTCCGTCGGCCTCGAGCTCGGCGTGATCTCCGCGTGCGTGCTCGGCGGCGTGTCGCTGACGGGCGGCGTCGCGACGATCTCCGGCGTGCTGGTCGGCGTGCTGATCATGGGCTCCGTGCAGGACGCGATGAGCCTCTTGAACGTGCCGACCTTTTACCAATATCTGATACGCGGCGGAATTCTGTTGCTCGCGGTGCTGTTCGACCAGTATCGTCGCAACCAGCGGCGCGCGATGAAGATCTGACCCTGACGAACGCGTAGCCGCCTGCGAATGCGACAGATATCGGGAGACGGCATGCAACAGACTCATCCGGGCGCGGTGGCGGCGCTGCTGGCAGACAGCCGCAACACGCTCGGCGAAGGCGCGACGTGGTGCGACTCGACACACGCGCTGTACTGGACGGACATCGAAGGCGCGCGGCTGTGGCGCTGCCGCGCGGACGGCTCCGACGTCGCGCAGTGGCCGATGCCCGAACGGCTCGCATGCTTCGCGCTGACGCACGAGCCGGACGTGCTGCTCGTCGGGCTCGCGACGCATCTCGCGTTCTTCGACCTGCGCAGCGGCGCGTTCACGCGCATCGTCGACGTCGAGCCCGACCTGCCGACGCGGCTGAACGACGGCCGCTGCGATCCGTTCGGCGCGTTCGTGTTCGGGATGAAGGACGAAGGCGGCGACCCGCCGCGCGCGGTCGGCGGGTTCTATCGGCTCAATCCCGATCTCACGCTCGAACGGCTTGCGCTGCCGGCGGCGGCGATCGCGAACAGCATCGCGTTCTCGCCGGACGGCACGAAGATGACTTTCTGCGATTCGATGGTGCGCGAGATTCTCGTCTGCGATTACCGCGCGGGCGGCGACGTCGCCAACGTCCGGCCGTTCGCGCGGCTCACCGACGCGGACGGCGACCCGGACGGCTCGACGATGGATCGCGACGGCGGGCTATGGAACGCGCAGTGGGGCGGCCGGCGGGTGGTGCGCTACGGGCCGGACGGGGTCGAGACGGACCGCGTGGCGGTGCCGACCGCGCAGCCGAGCTGCGTGGCGCTCGACGGCGAAGGCCGGCTGTATGTGACGAGCGCACGCGTCGGGCTCGGCGACGACGCGCTGGCGGGCGACGCGCATGCCGGCGGCGTGTTCGTCGCGCGGACGCGCCATGCGGGGCTGCCGACCGCGCGGTTCGCGGGTACGCCGCGCGGCTGACCGCGTACTGGATCCCGTCCATGGGATGCCGCCGACGCGGCGGCCTTCGCGGTCAGGCCCGCAGATGGCCGCCCGTGCGTGCACGCGCAGCGGCTGTCCGATTGCCTGGAACGCCCCATTTGCCCCCCGACCTGCTGGTAAGATGGCCCGCAACGCCATCCCGCCCGCACCATGAGCTCCACCCCGACCAAGCCCGCGAATCCGAAAACCGCCGCGAAGAACGCCGCCCGCGCGACGGGCGACAAGCCGAAGGCGCGCGTGCAGCAGCGCCTGACCTACGTGATCGGCGGTCTCGACAGGCTGCTGCGCCGGCACATGACCGACGCGCTCGCACCGCTCGGCATCACGCTCGCGCAATACACGGCGCTGTCGGTGCTCGAGGCGCGCGGCGCGTCGTCGAATGCGCAACTGGCCGAGCGCTCGTGGATCACGCCGCAATCGGCGAACGAGGTGATGAGCGTGATGGCCGCCCGCGGTTTCGTCACGCGCGAAGCGGACCCTTCGCACGGCCGCATCATCCTGCTGACGCTGACCGACGAAGGCGCGGCGATGCTGCGCGAATGTGAAGCCGTGCTGCGCCCGCTCGAGACTCGAATGCTCGGCGACATCTCCGCCGACGACGCCGCGCACGTGCAGCACGCGCTCGAACTGTTCTCGCGCAACCTGCGCGGCTGATCCCTTCCCGAACCTTCCCTGCGCGGGCCCGTGCGGCCCGCGTTCGCGTTGCCGGTCGCCGGACCGTTCCCTGCTTCGTTCGTTTCCTCCACTTCGTGCTCCGGGTTTACACCGGCGCTCGTGCCGCTTGCAATATCAGGTAGCCTGATATTAAATGAAGCCGTCCGCAGCAGGAATGCTGCGCACCGAATCGCACAGGAACGAACGACAGGAACAGACATGAGCAAGTACGACAATCGCTGGCAGACCGTTGAAGTGAACGTGGAGGCCGGCATCGCGTGGGTGACGCTGAACCGTCCCGAGAAGCGCAACGCAATGAGCCCGACGTTGAACCGGGAGATGCTGCAGGTCCTCGACGCGGTCGAGTTCGACGACGAGGCGAAGGTGCTGGTGCTGACCGGCGCGGGCGCCGCGTGGACGGCCGGCATGGATCTGAAGGAATATTTCCGCGAGATCGACGGCGGCTCCGACGCGCTGCAGGAAAAGGTGCGCCGCGACGCATCGGAATGGCAGTGGCGCCGCCTGCGGATGTACAACAAGCCGACGATCGCGATGGTGAACGGCTGGTGCTTCGGTGGCGGGTTCTCGCCGCTCGTCGCGTGCGACCTCGCGATCGCGGCGGACGAAGCGGTGTTCGGGCTGTCGGAGATCAACTGGGGCATCCCGCCGGGCAACCTCGTCAGCAAGGCGATGGCGGACACGGTCGGGCATCGCCGCGCACTGCACTACATCATGACCGGCGACACGTTCACCGGCGTCGAAGCGGCGGAAATGGGCCTCGTGAACAGCAGCGTGCCGCTGGCCGGCCTGCGCGACGCGACGATCGCGCTCGCCGCGCGGCTGATGGACAAGAACCCGGTCGTGCTGCGCGCCGCGAAACACGGCTTCAAGCGTTCGCGCGAACTCACGTGGGAGCAGTGCGAGGATTACCTGTATGCGAAGCTCGACCAGGCGCAGCTGCGCGATCCGGAGCGCGGCCGCGAGCAGGGGCTGAAGCAGTTCCTCGACGACAAGGCGATCAAGCCGGGCCTGCAGGCATACAAGCGCTGATACAAGCGCCGACGCAACCCCGACAGACAGGCAAGGCAGGAGACGACATGACCGACAGACGGATGCTGATCGCCGGCGAATGGTGCACCGCCCGCGACGGACGCACCTTCGACCGATTCAACCCCGCAACGGGCGCGCTTGCGTCGCGCGCGCCGGCGGCCGGCCCGGCCGACGCTGACGCGGCGATCGACGCCGCGCATCGCGCGTTCCCCGCGTGGTCGGCGCTCGCGCCGACCGAGCGGCGCCGCCGGCTGCTGAAGGCGGCCGACCTGATGGACGCGCGTATCGACGAGATCATCGCGACGGGCGTCGCCGAAACCGGCGCGACGCCCGGCTGGCTCGGCTTCAACGTGACGCTCGCGGCGAACATGCTGCGCGAGGCCGCGTCGATGACGACGCAGATCGACGGCGACGTGATCCCGTCCGACGTGCCCGGCAATCTCGCGCTCGCGCTGCGCGTGCCGTGCGGCGTCGTGCTCGGCATCGCGCCGTGGAATGCGCCGGTGATCCTCGGCACGCGCGCGCTGGCGATGCCGCTCGCATGCGGCAACACGGTCGTGCTGAAGGCGTCCGAAGCATGCCCGGGCGTGCACGCGCTGATCGGCGCGGTGCTCGACGAAGCCGGGCTCGGCGCGGGCGTCGTCAACGTGATCACGCACGCGGCGGCCGATGCCCCCGAACTCGTCGAGCGGATGATCGCGCATCCGCACGTGAAGCGGATCAACTTCACCGGGTCGACGCACGTCGGGCGCATCATCGCGCGCCACGCGGCCACCCACCTGAAACCCGTGCTGCTCGAACTCGGCGGCAAGGCGCCGGTGCTCGTGCTCGACGATGCGGATCTCGACGCGGCCGTCGACGCGATCGCATTCGGCGCGTTCTTCAACCAGGGGCAGATCTGCATGTCGACCGAGCGCGTGATCGCCGCGCGGCCGATCGCCGACGCGCTGGTCGAACGGCTGACCGCGAAGACGCGCACGCTGGTCGCCGGCGATCCGCTGGCCGGCCATCCGCTCGGCACGATGGTCGATGCGGCCGCCGCCGCGCGTGCCGCGTCGCTCGTCGAGGACGCGCGTGCGCAGGGCGCGCGGCTGCCGCTCGGCTGCCGGGTCGAGGGCGCGACGATGCAGCCCGCGATCGTCGACGGCGTCACGCGCGACATGCGGCTCTACCGCGAGGAATCGTTCGCGCCGGTCGTCGCGATCCTGCGCGCGGACAGCGACGACGAAGCGGTCTCGCTCGCGAACGACAGCGAGTTCGGGCTGTCGGCGAGCGTGTTCGGCCGCGACATCGCGCGGGCGATGACGGTCGCGCGCCGGATCGAATCGGGAATCTGCCACATCAACGGGCCGACCGTGCACGACGAGGCGCAGATGCCGTTCGGCGGCACGAAGGCGAGCGGCTACGGCCGCTTCGGCAGCCGCGCGTCGATCGCCGAATTCACCGAGCTGCGCTGGATCACCGTGCAGACCACGCCGCGTCACTACCCGATATGAGCGAGGCAACGATGAATGCATCGAAGCCCGCCAGCGGGCCGACGAACGACACGGGCGGCGTGCGTTATCGCGCGGCGGCCGTCGCGGTGGGCGCGGCCGAGATCCGCCGCGCGGAGAACGGCGCGTGGTACCTGCGTTCGCGCGAACCGCTCGGCGACTACCCGACGCGCCTGACCGACTGCCTCGTACGCGGCGCGCAAGCGCACCCCGACCGCGTGCTGGCCGCGCGACGCGGCGCCGACGGCCGCTGGATCGAGATCACCTACGCGCGGATGCTCGAACGCGCCCGCGCGCTCGGCCAGGGCCTCGTCGATCTCGGGCTGTCGGTCGAGCGTCCGCTCGCGGTGCTGTCCGGCAACGATCTCGAGCATCTGCAGCTGATGTTCGCGGCGATGCTGACCGGCGTGCCGTACGCACCGATCTCGCCCGCGTATTCGCTGGTGTCGACCGATTACGGCAAGCTGCGCCACACGCTCGGCGTGCTGAAGCCGGGCGCGGTGTTCGTCGCCGAACGCGCGCCGTTCGCGCGTGCGCTCGACGCCACGTTGCCGGCCGATGCGGCGCTGATCGTCGCACGCGACGACGATCTCGATGCCGACGGAAAGGGCCCCGCGGTGCCGCTGTCGCGCTTGCTCGCCACCGTGCCGCGCACGATCGACGCGATCCACGCGGCGGTCGGCCCCGATCATCTCGCGAAGATCCTGTTCACGTCCGGCTCGACGAAACAGCCGAAGGCCGTGCCGACCACGCACCGGATGCTGTGCAGCAACCAGCAGATGCTGTGCCAGACGATGCCGGAACTGACGCGCGAACCGCCGGTGCTGGTCGACTGGCTGCCGTGGAATCACACGTTCGGCGGCAGTCACAACCTCGGCATCGCGCTGTACAACGGCGGCACGCTGTACATCGACGACGGCCGCCCGGTGCCGGGCCGCTTCGACGAAACCGTGCGCAACCTGCGCGAGATCGCGCCGACGATCTACTTCAACGTGCCGAAGGGCTGGGAGGAGCTGACCGCCGCGCTCGAACGCGATGCCGTGCTGCGCGACACGTTCTTCTCGCGCGTGAAGCTGTATTTCTTCGGCGGCGCGGGGCTGTCGCAGGCCGCGTGGGACCGGCTCGACCGTGTGACCCACGCGCATTGCGGCGAGCGGATCCGGATCATGGCGGGCCTTGGGATGACGGAGGCGTCGCCGTCGTGCCTGTTCACGACGGGGCCGCTGATGCGCGCCGGCTATATCGGGCTGCCCGCGCCCGGCTGCGACGCGAAGCTCGCGCCGTGCGGCGGCAAGCTCGAACTGCGTTTCAAGGGGCCGAACGTGATGCGCGGCTACTGGCACGCGGACGCCGATCCGCGCGACGTGTTCGACGACGAAGGGTATTACCGCAGCGGCGACGCGGGCGTCTTCGCCGATCCGCAGCGGCCGGAGCTCGGGCTGCTCTTCGACGGGCGGCTGACCGAGGACTTCAAGCTGAGCAGCGGCACCTTCGTCAGCGTCGGGCCGTTGCGCGCGAACGCGGTGTCGAGCGGCGCGCCGTACGTGCAGGACGTGGTCGTCACCGGGATCAATCGCGACGACATCGGGCTGCTGGTGTTTCCGCGCGTCGATGCATGCCGCGCGCTCGCGGGGCTCGCCGCCGACGCGTCCGTGACCGACGTGCTGCGCGCGCCGGCCGTGCGCGCGGCGTTCGCGGTGTGGCTTGCCGCGCTGAACCGGAACGCGAGCGGCGGTTCGACGTTCGTCGCGCGGATCCGGCTGATCGACACGCCGCCGTCGCTCGATCTCGGCGAAGTGACCGACAAGGGGTCGCTGAACCAGGCGGCCGTGCAGCAGCATCGCGCGGCGACGATCGACGCGCTGTACGACCCGGCGCGGCGCGATCCCGATGTGATTTACGCGTAGGCAACACCAGCAGGCATAAGCAGGCATAAGCAGGAACAAGCAGGAACAAGCAGGAACAACGACCGGCCGGCCACGACACCGGCAGGCGTTCTTGCGGCCAGTGAATCAGGCTGCCTGATAAGGGCGGCCGTTCATGCGACACCTCGCGCGCCGATCCGCCACTGGCCGGCGTCGGCGCGCGGCGGCCATTGCATGGTCGACCGACGACAAGACATGGGACTGGAGACAAGATGAACACTTACGTTGCCGAAAAACCCACGGTCGCGACCACGCTCGCGCTGTGTTTCGCGATCGCCCTTCTCGAAGGGCTCGACCTGCAGTCGGTCGGCGTCGCCGCGCCGCGCATGGCGCGCGAATTCGGGCTGAGCGTGTCGCAGATGGGCATCGCGTTCAGCGCGGGCACCTTCGGGCTGCTGCCGGGCGCGATGCTCGGCGGTCGGCTCGCCGACCGGATCGGGCGCAAGCGCGTGCTGATCGCATCGGTCGTGCTGTTCGGACTGCTGTCGATCGCCACCGCGCAGGTATCGAGCTTCGCGATGCTGGTCGTCGTGCGCGTGCTGACCGGCATCGGCCTCGGCGGTGCGATGCCGAACCTGATCGCGCTGTCGTCCGAAGCGGTCGAGCCGCGCTCGCGCAGCAGCGCGGTGGCCACGATGTATTGCGGCATTCCGTTCGGTGGCGTGATCGCGTCGTTGATCGGCGTGCTGCTCGCCGGCGATACCGAATGGCGGCACATCTTCTACGTCGGCGGCGCCGGGCCGCTGCTGCTCGTCCCGCTGCTCGTATGGTTCCTGCCGGAATCGCGCGCGTATCTCGACGTCGCCGGCACGCCGGCCGCGCGCACGAGCGTCACGCACACGCTGTTTGGCGACGGCCGCACGACGTCGACGATCGCGCTGTGGGTCAGCTACTTCTGCACGCTGATCGTCCTCTACTTCCTGCTGAACTGGCTGCCGTCGCTGATGGCCGCGCGCGGGCTCGACCGCGGGCACGTCGGCCTCGTGCAGATCGCGTTCAACGTCGGCGCGGGGCTCGGCGCGCTCGGCATCGGCGCGGCGCTCGACCGGATGCGCGCGTCGCGCGTGGTCGGCGGCATGTATGTCGGGATCGTGCTGTCGCTCGCCGCGCTCGCGGCCGCGCCCGGGTTCGCGTCGCTCGCGGCGGCCGCGTTCGCGGCCGGGATGTTCGTGGTCGGCGGGCAGTCGGTGCTGTATGCGCTCGCGGCGATCTACTACCCGACCGCGATGCGCGGCACCGGCGTCGGCACGGCAGTGGCCGTCGGCCGGCTCGGTTCCGTCGTCGGGCCGCTCGCGGCCGCGACGCTGCTGGCCGCCGGTCGCAGCGCGCCGGTCGTGATCGGCGCGAGCATCCCCGTCACGCTCGTCGCGGCCGTCGCCGCGCTGGTGCTGATTCGCCGCCCGCAAGCCGGCGACTGACGCTTCGTTTCTTTAATGCGCGCCGTCAGAGCGCGCGATTCACCCAGGTCTGGAGACGACATGAAAACGAAGACAAGGAACGGCCTGCTGGCCGCCGGCGCATGCTGCGCGCTCGCCGCGCCGGGCGCGCACGCGCAGTCGAGCGTGACGCTGTACGGGATCATCGACACGGGCGTCGAGTTCGTGTCGCACGCGAACGCGGCCGGCGATCACGTGGTGCGCATGCCGGGCGTGACGGGCGAACTGCCGTCGCGCTGGGGCCTGCGCGGCACCGAGGATCTCGGTGGCGGCTACCAGGCGGTATTCACGCTCGAAAGCGGTTTCAACGTGCGCGGCGGCGATCTCGGGCAGGGCGGCCGGCTGTTCGGGCGGCAGGCGTTCGTCGGACTGAAGAGCGGGTTCGGCACGCTCGCGTTCGGCCGGCAGTACACGATGACCTATCTCGCGCTGCAGGGCGCGGACATCATCGGCCCCGACATCTACGGGCTCGGCTCGTTCGACGCGTACGTGCCGAACGGCCGAGCCGACAACGCGGTGACCTACGTCGGTTCGTATCGCGGCGTGACGCTCGGCGCCGCGTATTCGTTCGGCCGCGACGGCGCGGGCACCGGCAACTCGCCGGGGCAGGGCACGTGTGCGGGGCAGGTGCCGGGCGATGCGGTGCAGTGCCGCAACTGGTCGGTGATGCTCAAGTACGACAGCGCGTATTTTGGCGCGGCGGCGTCGTACGAGGAGCAGCGCGGCGGCACCGGCGCGGCCGCGAACTTCTTCGACGGCGTCGCGCCGGTCCCGTTCACGAGCAGCGGCGGCAAGGACGCGCGCACGCACGTGAGCGCCTATGCGCAGGCGGCCGGCGCGCGGATCGGCGCGGGCTGGATCGGGCGGCGCGTGTCGACCGGTTCGCCGGCCGCGGCCGGTGCGCATTCGGACCTGTTCTTCGTCGGCGCGTCGTATGCGGTGAAGTCCGATTTCGTCGTCGACGGCGAAGGCTACCGGATCGTCAACAGCGCGCACGACACGCGCGCGACGATGGCCACGCTGCGCGCGACCTATCTGCTGACCAAGCGCACGGCCGTCTACGCGCAATCGTCGTATCTGTGGAACAGCGCGCATGCGCGCTACGCGGTCAGCGGCGGCGGTGCCGGCACGACGCCCGGCGCGGGGATGGGGCAGCTCGGCGCGATGGTCGGCGTGCGGCACATGTTCTGATCCGGCAGCCTGACGAACGGGAGATATCTTGAACAGGAAATCTGCATTCCTCTGTATCGCGCCGCTGTCCGCGGCGGCCATGCTCGCCGGCTGCGGCGGCGACGATTCGGTCAGCGCCGCGCCGACGCATATGAGCGCCGCGACGCCGGCCGCGATGACGCAGGCCTGCGACGCGCTCGCCGCGAAGCTCGCGTATGCGAACACGTCGTTCACGTCGGTGACGACCGCGGCCGCCGGCGCGCTGACGGTGGCCGGCAAGCCGATCGCCGAACACTGCGTGATCGAAGGGAAGATGAACGAGCGCGTGAGCGCGGTGGACGGCAAGACCTACGCGATCGGCTTCGAGATGCGCTTGCCGAAGGCGTGGAACGGCCGCTTCTTCTACCAGGCGAACGGCGGGTTCGACGGCAACGTGTTGACCGCGACCGGCGAAATCGGCGGCGGCGGGCCGTTGACCGACGCGCTGAACATGGGCTTCGCGGTGATCAGCTCGGATTCCGGGCACAGCGCCGCGCAGAATCCGCTGTTCGGCCTCGATCCGCAGGCGCGGCTCGACTACGGCTACGGTGCCGTCGACGCGCTCACGCCGATGGCGAAGCAGGTGATCCGGCTCGCGTACGGGAAGGCGCCGGATCGCAGCTATTTCGGCGGCTGCTCGAACGGCGGCCGTCACGCAATGGTCACGGCCGTGCGCAACGCGGGCGACTATGACGGGATCATCGCGGGCGATCCGGGCTTCCACCTGCCGAAGGCGGCGATCGGCGAGATATACGGCGCGCAGCAGTTCGCGAAGATCGCGTCGGCGACCGGGACGAACGGGCTGCCGGACATCCGCAGCGGCTTCACCGACGCGGAGCGCCGGTACGTCGGCGCGAGGATTCTCGACAAGTGCGATGCGCTCGACGGCACGACCGACGGGATGGTGCAGGACGTCGCCGCGTGCCAGGCGCACTTCAGTGTCGAAGCGGACGTCCCGACCTGCGCGAACGACACGCGCACCGGCGCCTGCCTGACCACCGCGCAGAAGAGCGCGCTCGAGAACGTGTTCGCGGGCGCGCGCAACAGCGCGGGCACGGCGCTCTATGCGAGCTTCCCGTACGATCCCGGCATGGCCGCCGGCGGCTGGGCCGCGTGGAAGCAGTCGAACTCGGTCACGCTCGACCCGGCCGCGCTGGCGTTCGTGTTCATGACGCCGCCCAAGACCGCCGCGACGCTCGCGAACCTCGCCGGCTTCGCGTTCGGCTTCGACATGGACAACGACGCGCTGGCGATCTTCGCGACGAGCGGCGTGTACACGCAATCCGCGTGGTCGTTCATGACGCCGCCCGACGAGACCAACCTGTCCGCGCTGAAGTCGCGCGGCGCGAAGCTGCTCGTCTATCACGGCACCGGCGACCCGGTGTTCTCGTTCAACGACACGAGCGACTGGTACGGCCGGCTCGCGCAGGCGAACGGCGGCGACGCGTCGGGCTTCGCGCGCTTCTATCCGGTGCCGGGCATGAACCATTGCTCGGGCGGGCCGGCGGCCGACCAGTTCGACATGCTGACGCCGCTCGTCGCGTGGGTCGAGCAGGGGCAGGCGCCCACGGCGATCGTCGCGGCCGCGCGCGACACGACGAACGCGGTGCCGAATGCCGACGTGCCGGCGTCGTGGGGGGCGGCACGCACGCGTCCGCTGTGCCCGTATCCGCAGGTCGCGCGCTACAACGGATCGGGCGACGTGAACTCGGCGGCGAGCTTCAGTTGCCGCTGACCGGGAGGGCGTGTGAATGTACCGATGTGCAGACGCATCGGTACATTCGCCGTTGCTCGCGGCGGATGTGGCGAGCGTGCTGGCCTGTCCGCACGGAAACGTCGATGAGCCGTGCATGACGATGGCGTTTGCCGCCGGACGCCGCATCCGGGGATACTATGGCGCTTTCTCGTCGGTGTGACGCGTCCTGACCGACGCGCCTCGCCAGGTATCCTTCCTCTGATTCGACCATGCAAACCGTAGCGGTACTCGACTTCGAAACAACCGGGCTTTCTCCGAACATGGGGGACAGGGCGACCGAGATCGCCGTGATCCTTCTGCGCGACGGCGAGATCGTCGACCGTTACCAGAGCCTCATGAACGCGGGGCGCCGCATTCCGTCCGACGTCGTCGCGCTCACCGGGATCACCAACGAGATGATTGCATCGGCGCCGCCGGTGTCGAAGGTCATGAAGGAAGCCGCCGCGTTTGTCGGCAGCCATCCCGTCGTCGCGCACAACGCCGGTTTCGACAAGCGGTTCTGGCAGGCGGAGCTCGGGATGCTCGGCATGGCGGCCGAGCATGCGTTTGCCTGCACGCTGCTCGTCGCGCGGCGCATCTACCCGCATGCGCGAAGTCACCGCCTGTCGAGCCTCGCGGACATGCTGCGCCTGCCGCAGGCGGGCCGCGCTCACCGGGCGATGGTCGACGCGGAGATCGCGAGCCATCTGTGGTGCCGGTTGCAGCGCGACATCGGCGAGACCTACGGGCTGCGGCACGTCGATCACGGGCTCATGTCGCGCCTGCAGAAGACGAGCAAGGCGAAGGTCGCGACGTTTTTCGGGTCATTGGCCGCCGACGGGCGCTGACGTCACGCGTCGGGATCCACCGGCACCTCGAGCCCGACCTTCACGCGGCTCATGCTCACCAGCGTCTTGAACCGCTTCACGTTGTTGTTCGCGAAGAACAGCTCGCGCGTGAGCGCGTTGTACTGATCCATGTTGCGCACGGCGAGGATCAGCACGAAATCCCATTCCCCGGTCACGTAGTAGCACTGCTGGATCTGCGGGCAGCGCTCGAAAGTCCGCTTCATCGCGTCGAGCTGGTCGATCTGCTCGCTCTCGACCTCGACGTTCACGACGATCGTCAGCGGATGATCGACCTTCTCCGGCGCGACGACGGCCGTATAGCGCTCGATCACGCCGTCTTCCGCGAGCCGCCGCAGGCGGCGGTTCACGGCGGCGGTCGACAGGTTCACGCGGGCGCCGAGTTCGTTCTGCGGCGTGTTCGCGTCGCGCTGGACTTCCATCAGCAGCTTGCGATCGAACGCATCGAGTGGGGTGGGCATGATGGCGTGGCAACCTCGAAAGAATGAGAAATTTTTGCGTCCGGGCCGCCGATTTGGCGATTTTGTTGCCCGGCATGTGCAATATTATTTTTCGGACCGACGGCGAGCGCAACCCGTATGCGCACGCACCGCATCCATCGACGGGCCGCCCGCGCGGCCCTTATCCGGAGTCTTCCCGCCATGCTGATCGCCAATCCCCGCGCGTCGCGCACCGACTATCCCGACGCCCTGCACCGCGTCATGAACATCGCCGCGGCCGACGAGAACGGCGCGTGGCTGTCGCACTGGCCGCTCGTCGGCGCCGCGCACACGCCGCTGCGCGCGCTGCCCGGCCTGGCCGCGCGGCTCGGCGTCGCGAGCGTCAGCGTGAAGGACGAGGCGTGCCGCTCGCCGCTCGGCAGCTTCAAGGCGCTCGGCGCGCCGATCGCGCTGATGCGGCTCGTGAAGCGGCTGCGGCGCAACGAGGCGCTCGATCCGCAGGGGCTCGTCACGGGCCGTTACGCGGCGTCGCTGGCCGATCTCACGGTGATCAGCGCGACCGACGGCAATCACGGCCGCGCACTGGCCGCGGCCGCGCGCGCGATCGGCTGCCGCTGCGTGATCGTGCTGCACGCGCACGTCGACGCGGAGCGCGAGCACGCGATCGCCGCGCACGGCGCACGGATCGTGCGGATCGCCGGCAACTACGACGAATCGGTCGTCCATGCCGCGCAGCTTGCGGACGCGAACGGCTGGCACGTGGTGTCGGATACATCGTACGACGGCTATGAAGCGATTCCGCGCGACGTGATGCAGGGCTACGGCGTGATCGCGGCCGAAGTGCTCGCGCAGCAGCCGGCGGGTGCCGACGGCCGGCCGTTCACGCACGTGTTCCTGCAGGGCGGCGTCGGCGGTCTCGCGGCCGGCATCGCGAGCTATCTTTGGGAGCATGCTGGCGCGCAGCGGCCGCATTTCATCGTCGTCGAGCCGCGCCAGGCCGACTGCCTGTACCAGAGCGCGCTCGCCGGGCGCGCGGCGAAGGCGACCGGCAGCGTCGACTCGGTGATGGCCGGGCTCGCGTGCGGCGAGGCGTCGCCACTCGCATGGGATTTCCTCGAGCCGTGCATCGACCACTTCATGCTGATCGACGACGACGAAGCGGTGCAGGCGATGCGCGCGCTCGCTGCCGGCAGCGAACGCGACGTGCCGTTCGTGTCCGGCGAATCGGGCGCGGCGGGCATCGCGGGGCTGACCGCGCTGATGCGCGACCCGGCGCTGGCGCGTGAGGCCGGGCTCGATGCGCATTCGCGCGTGCTGGCGATCAACACGGAAGGCGCGACCGCGCCGTCCGTCTACCGGCGCTGCGTCGGCGACACGGCCGATGCGGTGCTGGCGCGCCAGCGCGACTGGCTGAACCGCGCGGCCGCGATGGCCTGAGCGGACCGAACGACATGACGACCGACGAGGCAGGCACGATGGACACAATCGACGCGACGGAAGAAAGCACGCTGCAGGGGCGGCTGAAGACCTGGCGCCGGCATCTGCACCAGCACCCGGAGACGGGTTTCGAGGAAGTGAACACGTCGGACTACGTCGCGCGCATCCTGACGACGCTCGGGCTCGACGTGCATCGCGGGATCGGCGGCACCGGCCTCGTCGCGAACCTGACGGCCGGCACCGGCAAGCGCGCGATCGGCATCCGCGCGGACATGGACGCGCTGAACATCGTCGAGCACGCGCCGGGCCGCGAGCATGCGTCGCGCACGCCGGGCAAGATGCACGCGTGCGGGCACGACGGTCACATGTCGATGGTGCTCGGCGCCGCGCAGCTGCTCGCCGAGCGCAAGGACTTCGACGGCACGGTGCGCTTCATCTTCCAGCCGGCCGAGGAGCATGGCCGCGGCGCGAAGGCGATGATGGCCGACGGCCTGTTCGAGCGCTTTCCGGTCGACGCGATCTTCGGCGCGCACAACATGCCGGGCATGCGCGCCGGCACGTTCTCGACGCGCGCGGGCGGCATCATGGCGAGCGAGGACAACTTCGTGATCCGGATCGACGGGCGCGGCACGCATGCGGCGCGCCCGCACATGGGCATCGATCCGATCGTGATCGGTTCGCAGATCGTGCTCGCGCTGCAGACGATCGTGTCGCGCAATCTCGATCCGGGCCAGCAGGCCGTGATCTCGTGCACGGAGTTCATCACCGACGGGCTGCGCAACGTGATTCCGTCGACGGTGACGATCAAGGGCGACACGCGCAGCTATGCGCGCGACGTGCAGGCGCTGCTGGAAACGCGGATGCGCGAGATCAGCGAAGGGATCTGCCGCACGCACGGCGCGACCTGCACGTTCGAGTACACGCACGAGTTCGCGCCGACGGTGAATTCCCCGGAATGGGTCGACACGGCCGTGCAGGCCGCCGCGCAGGTCGCGGGCGC
Organism: Burkholderia sp. Bp9140; assembly: GCF_003853425.1. Lineage (NCBI taxonomy): Bacteria > Pseudomonadati > Pseudomonadota > Betaproteobacteria > Burkholderiales > Burkholderiaceae > Burkholderia > Burkholderia sp. Bp9140. Next base: position 55,391 of record NZ_QTPQ01000018.1, on the reverse strand, counting down.
CGACGCGGTGAACGCCGGCGTGCAGCCGATGATGATCTCGGAAGACTTCGGCGCGTTCCTGCAGGCGGTGCCGGGCAACTTCGTGTTCATCGGCAACGGCGAAGCGGCCGGGCGCGGCGGGGTGCCGCTGCACAACGCGGGCTACGATTTCAACGACGAGATCCTGCCGGTCGGCGCGCGCTATTTCGCGGAAGTGGCGCGGCGCGCGCTGAAGGCCGCGTAGCGGGCGGTGCGGCGCTCGCCTGCGCCGTGCCGCACCGCGCGTCGACACGTCACGCCAGTTCGCCCAGGCACGCGTCGAACTGCGCGACGAGCGTGTCGACGTCGTCGGCCGTGGTCTGCGGACAGACGAGCATCATGTTGTGGAACGGCGTGATCAGCACGCCGCGATTCAGCAGGTACAGATGCACGATGTGCTCGAGCTCGCTGTCGAGCTGCTCGCCCGCGATCGTGCCGTTGCGCGGCGGGGTCGGCGTGAACTGGAACTCGGTGCGCGCGCCGATGCGTGTCACGCACCACGGCAGACCGTGTTTCGCGATCGTCCGTTCGAGCCCGGTGGCGAGCCGCGCGGCCAGCCCGAACATGTGCGCATACGCGGCGTCGGTCGCGACTTCCGCGAGCGTCGCACGCATCGCATGCATCGCGAGCATGTTCGCGGTGAGCGTCGTGCCGATCCCGGAATGGCCGGGCGGCGCGTTCAGCTTGGCCTGCTTCGCCCGTTCCGCGAATTCGGCGCTGAACCCGTACACCGCGCACGGCACGCCGCCGGCGATCGGCTTGCCGACCACCAGCGCATCCGGTTCGAGACCGTGCGCGGCCGCGTAGCCGCCCGGGCCGCTGCTGATCGTGTGCGTTTCGTCGATCACGAGCAGCGTGCCGTAGCGGCGCGTCAGTGCGCGCGCCGCCTCCCAGAAGCCCGGCTCGGGCAGCACCATTCCGATATTCGTCATCGCGGGTTCGGCGAGCACGCACGCGACGTCGCCTTCCTTCAGCGCCGCTTCGAGCGCATCGAGATCGTTGAACTCGACGACGCGCGTGTTCGCGAGCAGGTTGCAGGCTTGCCCGAGCAGGCTGTCGCGCTGCACCGGGCGGCCGTCGACGAGATCGACGAACACGTCGTCGACCGTGCCGTGATAGCAGCCGTTGAACACGACGATCGTGTTGCGGCCGGTGGCCGCGCGTGCCCAGCGCAGCACGAAGCGGTTCGCGTCGCTCGCGCTCAGTGCGAATTGCCAGACCGGCAGCCTGAAGCGCCGCGCGAGTTCGCGCGACACCCACGCGGCGTCCTCGCTCGGCAGCATCGTCGTGTAGCCGCGCGTCGCCTGTTCGGCGAGCGCGCGCGCGACCGGTTCGGGCGCATGGCCGAACATCGCGCCCGTGTCGCCGAGGCAGAAGTCCGCGTAGCGGTGACCGTCGACGTCGGTGAAGGTCGCGCCGCGCGCTTCCTTCACGACCAGCGAGAACGGGGTCGACCAGTCCTGCATCCAGTGCAGCGGCACACCGAACAGCAAATGCTCGGCGGCTTCCGTGGACAACGCGCGGGAGGCCGGCATGGCGTCGGTGAAGGCACGGCGCTCGCGATCGAACAGCGCGCGGGCGCGGATGAGGTCGACTCCGTGGCGGGTCTGCAATTGAGGCTCCTGGGACGGGTTTGAATGGGCGGCAGATGCCTCCGCCAGCTTGTCATATTCCATGCGCACGGTCGATTCGGGCTCGACTACGTGTCCGTCAGCCCCGGAGTTTTCGCGCATAAAGATACGACAACTTATGTCTTCATTCGGAAATCGTGGAGTGAGTGTGCGCTCACATAAGCGGCATTGGGTCAGCAAAAACAGGGTAAACGACAGATACATCCCCGGCTTCGATCGCGTCTAGACTGCGCGATGTAGTACGACGACGTATGAATAGCGATCCGCCGTCCGGCGCATCGATCCCCCAACCACTGAAGGAGTGCCCATGGCCGCAAACCGTCGCCGTTCGTCTTCGTCTGTCCGATCACCCGCGCCGCAGCGGGTATCGCGTCGCGACTTCATCGGCTGGACCGGCGCGCTCGCGGGCGGCGCCATGCTCGGCGGGCCGCTCGCGGCCACCCGCGCGTTCGCGGCCGGCACGCCGCCCCATGCGGCGGTCGACCTGATCTGGGGCGAGCATGGCGCGGCGGCGCGCATCGCGGCATCGCTCGCGCATGTGTCGCGCCTCGCGTTCCGCAGGCGCGACTTCGACGTCACGCACTACGGCGCCCGCGCATGCGCGACCGTCGCGCAGACATCGCCGTACCCGGCGGCGAAATCGCCGGTCAGCCCCGGTTCCGAACTGACGACCGCGCCCGGTGCGTTCGACTCGCGCCCGGCGTTTCTCGCGGCGATCGACGCGTGCGTGCGCGAAGGCGGCGGCCGCGTGGTCGTGCCGCCCGGCAACTGGTATTGCGCGGGGCCGGTCGTGCTGCAGAGCAACGTGAATTTCCACCTGAGCGCGAACTGCACGATCTATTTCAGCCCGAACCCGGCCGACTATGCGAAGGACGGCCCGGTCGACTGCGGCGCGAACGGCCGCCTGTACTACAGCCGCTGGCAGGCGAACGACTGCCTGAACTACGGCGCGCCCGTCTACGCGCGCAACGCGACGAACATCGCGCTGACCGGCGAAGGGCCGACGTCGGTGCTGAACGGCCAGGCGATGACGCCGTTCTCCGGCTCCGGGAGCAGCAGCGTGTGCTGGTGGACCTACAAGGGGTCATCGGGTGCATACGGTGCCGGCGCGACGGTGCCGGCCCAGAACTACGCGAATCCGAACAACGTCGACCTGCGGATCGTCGCGCCCGCGATCCCCGACGCGCTCCATGCGCTGCTCACGTCGCCCGTCACGCCGTGGCAGCAGGACCAGAACTACCTGCCCGCGCTGTCCGAGGCCGGCGTGCCGGTCGAGAAGCGCATCTTCGGCCTCGGCCACTACCTGCGGCCGTGCATGGTCGAATTCATCGGCTGCACCAACGTGCTGATGGAGCACTACCAGACGCAGAACACGCCGTTCTGGCAGCACCATCCGACCGCCAGCCGCAACGTCGTGATCCGCGGCGTGACGACGAACAGCATCGGCCCGAACAACGACGGCTTCGACCCGGATGCGTGCACCGACGTGCTGTGCGAAGGCTGCACGTTCAACACCGGCGACGACTGCATCGCGATCAAGTCGGGCAAGGACCGCGACACCGAATACGGCCCGGCAAAGCGGCACCTGATCCGCAACTGCACGATGAACAGCGGGCACGGCGGCATCACGCTCGGCAGCGAGATGGGCGGCGGCGTCGAGCAGATCTACGCGACCAACCTGTCGATGCTGAACGCGAACTGGCAGACCAACCCGCTGAACATCGCGATTCGCGTGAAGACCAACATGAACCGCGGCGGCTACGTGAAGGACTTCCACGTGAAGGGTGTCACGCTGCCGAACGGCGTGAACCTGAAGGGCGGCGGCTACGGCAGCGCGCTGCTCGCAGGCAGCCCGATCAACGCGAGCGTGCCGCTTGGCGTTGTCACGCCCGCGGCCGGCAACCCGTCGGCCGCGCAGGGCGGCATCGTCACGTTCGACTGCGATTACCAGCCCGCGAACGACGCGGTGCGCACGCGGCCGCCGGTCGTGCGGAACGTGACGATCTCGGACGTGAAGGCGAGCAACGTGACGCTGAACGGCGTGACCGCGTCGTGCTTCCAGGCGATCGTCGCGCAGGGGCCGGTCGCGTTCGACTACAACGGCACGCCGCCGACGCCCGCCGTGCAGCCGATTTCCGGCGTGACGATCAGCAACTGCGACTTCGGCACGCCGGTCGCGTCGGGCACGCCGACCGTCACGTCGCCGGGGCCGATCTATGCGTTCAACGTGAACGCGATGACGCTGACGAACGTGACGATCGCCGGGCAGGCGGTCAATACGACGGTCACCGACCAGCGGTGATGCGGCTGGCGTGACGGCAGGGCGTTCGCGTGCGGTCGGTCGACGCACGCGAACGCGAACCGGCTGCGAACGCGCTACGTCAGCGTCTTGACCATGTGGTGTTCGTCGTAGAAGCGGCCGTCGACGAACAGTGAACGCGGTTCGGTGCCGAACCGGACGAACCCCTGCGATGCGTACAGCCGTTCCGCGGTGCCGTTGATTTCGTTCACGCACAGCACCAGTTGCCTGCACTGCCACGCTTGCGCCGCATGCGCGGTCGCACGGTCGAGCAGCGACTGCGCGATGCCGCGCCCGCGATACGCAGGGTCGACGAACACGCCCCAGATCGTCGCCTTGTGCGCAACCTTCGCCCGCGCGTCGCGGCGCACGCCGGCGATGCCGACGAGCGTGTGGCCGTCGAACGCGCCGAACACGGCCTGCACGCCGGTCGGCGTGATGCGCGTCGCGAATTCGTCGACCGGGACGCCGGCCTCTTCGTCGCGGGTCGGCAGGAACGAGGTCGGCGACGTGTCGACCGCGCGCAGGCGCACGGACTGGAACTGCGCCGCGTCGGCGGCGTCGAGCAGGCGGATCGTGATCATCGGGGTGCGATTGTCGTTGGTGCGCCGGGATATCGGAATCTGCGGCGCGCTGCGCGGCAGGGCATCGACAATGCTAAGCGGAAACGCACGCATTTGCTGGCTCGATCGCCACGCTGCATCGGCATCCGTGAAGCACGGCACCGATGTGCGAATGGTGCAGGCGATGGCGTGCGTGCAATCGACACGCGTGCGCGGTGCGTCGGTGATCGCGCGATCGGCGTCTGACGTGTGCAGTCGGAGACGAACCGGGCGCGGAGGTGCCGGCCGTCGCGTTCGATGCGAACGCGGGCGTGGACGGCGTGCGGAGGAGGGCGGTGACGCGCGATGCGCGACAAGCGTGCCGCGCTGACTGCAAGATGGAGATGAAGCGGCGCGCGTGCGCCGTGGCGCGGAAGCGGCCTGCAGCGTCGACCGGGCGCGATGCGCCCGATCAGGTCACGCGCACGCGATCCGGATCAATAACGCGACAGTTGATTGCCGTTGATCTGCACGCGATCGCCCGGGCGCAGGTCGCCCGGCGACTGCACGTCGAACGAGCGCGTCGAGCCGTCGCTGACCTGCACGTCGATCCGGTAGCTGCTCGGCGGTTGGGCCGCGCCCATCTGCTGGCCGATCTGGTTGCCGGCGACGGCACCGCCCAGCGCGCCGATCACGGTGGCCGCATCGCGGCCGTGGCCGCGGCCGAACTGGTTGCCCACCAGGCCGCCGACCAGCGCACCGACGACGGTGCCGGCGACGCCCGACGCGCCGACCGAGCCACTGACCGGCCGGATGTTCGCGACGGTGCCGTATTGCGTGCCGTAGCCGTTGCCGTACTGGCCGCCGTAAGGCTGCGGGTTGCCGTATTGGTCGTACTGCGGCGCCTGGTTCGGATACGCCGGTTGCTGCTGCACGTAGCCCGGTTGCGAATACGCGGGCTGTGCATAGCCGGGCGTCGCGTATTGCTGCTGCGGATAGCCCGGTTGCGCGCCGTAGTAGCCGGGCGCGACACAGGCGGTCAGCGGAAGCGCCGCCACGGCGACGAGCGTGGCGAACAGGACGGTCTTCGTGGAAGGCATGCGCATCATGATGTTTCCCTGCATCGGCAACGTGTCCGCCTACGGATTCCGGGACGGGTGGCGAACTCGGCGTGAGTATAAGGAATGGCCGGATGCGCGTCCGGTGCGGCCGGGTAACAACGTGTAAAGTCTGTTGCCGCGTAACTCGCCGCCCGGGCGGGGCGCCGAAGCCGGCGCCGGCGACGGCGCGACGCGGCCTCGGGGCGCCCGCAATCCGCTGAAGCGGCCGCTGCGCGGCCAGTGGCATTTTCGCGGTTCCGCCGTGATCCAGCCCCATCGCCGCGCCAGGCCGGGCGGCCCTGCGCACCACACATCGCGAAATCGAATGCGCGGCATCGCGACATTTAATTGGCCTCGGGCGGTGGCGTCCGATATCGTGGCCGGATTCCCAGCCTGCCCTGCCAACGGTCGCGCCGCGCCGGCCAAGGTTCGTTCCCCTGTCCGCGCCGGGGTCGCGCAGCGACCGCCCCACATTCCGAGTCATGACCGATCGTCTCTTCATCAACGCCGTCGATGCCGGCGGCCAGCCCATCAACCTCGTCGTCCGCGACGGCCGTTTCATCGCGATCGGCGCCGATCGCACCGCCGAGCCCGGCGCGGAAACGATCGATCTCGACGGCCGCGTCGTGCTGCCCGGCTTCGTCGACGGCCATATCCATCTCGACAAGAGCTTCGTCGGCGACCGGTGGGTGCCGCACGAACCGGTCGGCTCGCTGCGCGAGCGGCTCGCGGTCGAGAAGCGCCAGCTCGCGGCCGCGCCGCCGATCGTCGAGCGCGCGAATGCGCTGATCGCGCAGGCCGCCGCGTTCGGCACGATCGCGATGCGCAGCCACGTCGACGTCGACGCGACGACGGGCCTGTCGAACCTGCAGGCCGTGATGGCCGCGCGCGAACAGTGGCGCGGGATCGTCGACATCGAACTGGTCGCGTTCCCGCAGGCCGGCGTGGTGACGTGCCCGGGCACCGCCGCGATCCTCGATGCCGCCGTGCGCGAAGGCGCGGACGTGGTCGGCGGGATCGACCCGACGACGCTCGACGGCGACGCGGACGGCCAGCTCGACATCGTGTTCGGCATCGCCGAGACGCGCGGTGCGAAGATCGACATCCACCTGCACGAACCGGGCGAGACCGGCATCGCGCAACTGCTGCGGATCGCGGCGCGCACGCGCGCGGCGGGTCTCGGCGGCCGCGTGAACGTGAGCCATGCGTATGCGCTCGGCCAGGTCGGCCATGGCGACGTCGAGCGCGCGGCCGCGGCGCTCGCCGACGCCGGCGTGTCGATCCTGACGAATGCACCGGGCGACTGCGCGTTCCCGCCGGTGCAGCAACTGCGCGACGCGGGCGTGCACGTGTTCGCCGGCAACGACAACATTCGCGATGCGTGGTGGCCGTACGGCAACGGCGACATGCTGCAGCGCGCGATGATGGTCGGCTACCGCTCGGGCTTTCATACCGACGCAGCGCTCGGCATCGCGCTCGACATGGCGACGCACGCCGGCGCGCGCGTGATCGGCAAGGACAACTATGGAATCGCGGTGGGTTGCGACGCGACCTTCGTCGCGGTACGCGCGCCGAATGCGGCGGCCGCCGTCGCGGGCGTGCCGGCCGAACGCTGGGTGTTCCGCCGCGGCGAAAGCGATACCGGCGCGCCGTTCGCGCCGGCGCTGCGCTTCACGCGATAACGACCTGATTGCCGTCACGGTGCGTGCATCGCGACGGACCTGCACTGACCGACCAAACCGGAACCGACATGACGAACCTGCTGATCCGCAACGTCCGCACGCACGCCGACGAAGCGCTCGACATCCTGATCGAAGACGAGCGCATCGCGCGCGTCGGCCCGTCGCTCGACGCGCCCCCCGGCTGCGCGATCGAGGACGGCGCGTGCGCGCTGGCACTGCCCGGCCTCGTCGAAGGTCACACGCACCTCGACAAGACCCACTGGGGGATGCCGTGGTATCGCAACGCGGTGGGGCCGCGCCTCGTCGACCGCATCGAGAACGAGCGCCACTACCGCGCGACGAGCGGCCACGATGCGGGTGCCGCGTCGCTCGCGCTGTCGCGCGCGTTCCTCGCGGCCGGCACGACGCGCATCCGCACGCACGTCGACGTCGACACCGAGGCCGGGCTGCGGCATCTGCACGGCGTGCTCGCGACGCGCGAGACGCTGCGCGGCCAGGTGGACATCCAGATCGTCGCGTTTCCGCAGTCGGGCGTGCTCAAGCGGCCCGGCACCGCCGCGCTGCTGTCCGACGCGCTGCGCGCGGGCGCCGACCTGCTCGGCGGCCTTGACCCGTGCGCGATCGAAGGCGATCCGGTTGAGGCGGTGGACGTGCTGTTCGGCGTCGCCGAGCGCCACGGCCGCGGGCTCGACCTGCACCTGCACGAGCGCGGGTCGATGGGCGCGTACTCGCTCGACCTGATCCTGCAGCGCACGGCCGCGCTCGGCATGCAGGGCAAGGTCACGATCAGCCACGGCTTCTGCCTCGGCGACATCGCCGACCGTGAGCGCGACGCGCTGCTCGCGCGGATGGCCGAACTCGGCGTCGCGATCGTCACGACCGCGCCGGCCGCGGTGCCGGTGCCGTCGGTCGCCGCCTGCCGCGCGGCCGGCGTGACCGTCATCGGCGGCAACGACGGCGTGCGCGATACGTGGACGCCGTACGGTTCGCCCGACATGCTGGAGCGCGCGATGCTGATCGGCATGCGCAACGATTTCCGCCGCGACGACGCGCTCGAAGTCGCGCTCGACTGCGTGACGCACGGCGCGGCGCGCGGTTGCGGCTTCGCCGACTACGGTCTGGAGGCGGGCAAGCGTGCGGACGTCGTGCTCGTCGATGCACTGACGTTCGCCGAGGCCGTCGTCGCGCGGCCGACGCGGCGGCTTGTCGTGTCGTCGGGGAAGATCGTCGCGCGCAACGGCGCGCTGGTCTGAGCTGAGCGCCGCATCGCGCCGGCTGCGCTCATTCCCGCTCGTGCTCGAGCAGCGCCGCGAGCGCTTTCGTCAGCTCGCTGACCATCGGATCGGCCGTCGGCCGATGCAGGATCGCGATGTCCATGTTCTCGATCGGCGCGAAGCCGCCGTGCTCCTCGGTCAGCACCACGTGGTCGTCGGTCACCACGCGCGCGGGCAGCACGCTGATGCCGAGCCCGTCCGCGACGGCCGCCTGGATACCGCTCAGGCTCGACGTCGTGAAGCTGATCCGCCAGCGGCGGCCGCGCTCCTCGATCGCCTTGATCATGTCGTCGCGATAGAGCCCGCGCGGCGGAAACACGACGATCGGCACCGGGTCGAGCTCGATCGTCGGATGCTGCGCGCTGTCGATCCAGCGCAGCTTCTCCGGCCAGCGCACCACCGCTTCGCGGCTGTCGCGCCGCTGCTTGATCAGCACGAGATCGAGCTCGCCGCGATCGTAGGCCGCGCAGATGTCGCGGCTCAGCCCGCACATCACTTCGAGCTTCACCTGCGGGTGATCGCGCTTGAACGCGGCGAGCGCATGGGTCGTGCGGCCCGCCGCGAAATCGTCGGGCACGCCGAGCCGGATCGTCAGCGCGACGGTTGCGCCCGACAGCGCTTCCAGCATCTCGTCGTTCAGCGCGATCATGCGCCGCGCGTAGCTGAGCACCGTCACGCCGGCGTCGGTCGGCCGCACGTCGCGCGTGCCGCGGTCGAGCAGGCGATGCCCGGCGATCTCCTCCAGCCGCCGCACCTTCTGGCTGACCGTCGACTGCGTCGAATGCAGGCGCGCGGACGCGGTCGTGAAGCTGCCGCAGTCGGCGACCATCACGAGCGCGCGCAACAGGTCGAGGTCGAACAAAGGTCTATTCATTTCTGCACTTTTATGGATTCGAGCATTTCATTTCCAAATGCGTGCGACGACTTTTAACATGGCCGGAGGCCGCGGGCAATCGCGGTTTCGCCGGACCCGGCGCGGCTGCGCGGGCGCACATGCAAGGAGGGCACCGGATGAGGTTCAAATGGATGGCGATCGTCGGCTCGTTTGCGTTGACGACGCTTGCCACGGCCGTCGCGGCCGCCGACGGCGGCGCGCTCGAAGGGCGGCTGCGCAGCACGAACCGGTACCGCGGCACCGCGCTGATTCCGGCGGCCGAGCGCGGCCACGTCGACACGGTGCGCACGCCGATCCATGCGGGTGTGGACGTCGATCACGTGAACCAGCTCGGCTGGAGCGCGCTGCTGGAGGCGATCATGCTCGGCGACGGCAGCGGGCGCTATGTGCGGATCGTGCAGTTGCTGGTCGATGCGACGGCGAACGTGAACCTGGCCGATTCGAACGGCGAGACGCCCCTGCAGCATGCGCGCAGCCGCGGGTATGCGCCGATCGAGCGGATTCTGGTGGCGGCGGGAGGGCGGTAGGGTTAGCGGCGGCGCGAGGTGTGCGCGGGGCTGGCAGCGGGAAGCTGCCGGAGGAACTCGCCGGCCAGATTCACGCAGTAGTCGAACGACGGCGTATAGCCGAGCGTCCGGATATCGTCGAAGCGCGACTGCACGAACGCACGAACGCACGCCGCTCGTTGAGCAGACTCAGGAAGGTATCGCGATGGCGAACGAGAAATGCACTTGCCTCCATCAAGCTCTCCGGTTCCCGCTCGATGACCAGACAGAGATCGAACAGGTCACGCGCAGCGGGCCGATCTCCGCGATGCCACATTTTCTTGGCCACGATTTCCGCTGAAGTCTCGACCTTGACGACGTGGGTCCATCAGCGTCCACTCGTCGTAACCGGGGGACATCAGGTTTCGGGAGACCACGAAGTCGATTTCGCCGTCGGGCAACACCAGTTTCACGAAACCGGCGTGCTCCTCGTACTCGGTCGTGAGGTCGGATGCGGCGTCGCTGATGCGCGGGTTCACGTACCCGAGATACTGCGGATCGGGTACGAAGATGTCGATGTCCTTACTGACACGATGTCCGTGACGCAGCATGAGGACGGTGCCGCCGCCGAATGTCCAGAACGGACGGGATGTGCCGTGCTTCCGTATCGCGTCGACGAGCGTCAGCGCTTGACGGAAAAGGCCCTGCCACGGGCCGTCGGGCAAATCGGCTGGTGCAATCATGCCCATACCTCCCGGTATAGATGAAGATTCTTCGACCATGCGGCAAGGTTTTTCCAGATAGCGCGAAGCGGCGTGCCGGAGCGTTCGGCAGCTTCTTCGGCGGCCTTCACCACCACCGGCAACGGTACCTCGTCGAGGATGACGGAGATCTGCGATTCGTATCCTGCCGGAATCTGTCCCGTGGTCAACGCGTCGGCCAGCAGTCGCTCGGTCAATTCGCCCTTGTAGCTGACGTTTGAGCTCACAACGGCTTTGTATAGACCACTTTGGGCCTGTCGCGGTTGCGCCAGGAGTTCGATGCCGAGCACGCTGAGCAAAGGGATCAGCTTGTTGATTCCAAGATCCCTGATCTTGCCGGTTTCAAGCTGGTTTACCGTGAGGCGAGACAAACCGGCGAGTTTTGCAAGCTGGGCCTGTGTGAGGTCGAGTTCGGCCCTCCGTTTTGCAACGGCCTGTCCGATTTCATAGAGTTGCATGTTGACCTCCCGGGGCAGGATCATCGCGCATGAATGTAAAGTATATCTTACATCCCCGCGATGCTCATCGCCAGCCATGGTCGTCGATGCGGTATAGGCTGCATGAGCTGTGCAGGCGGAAAGGTATCGGGAGAGGCTATGGTCGGCCGCGTTGTATCGATATCCTCTTCCGGAGGATATCCGCAAAAACGCATTCTGTGGCAGCCAAGCATCATGCCGGGTAAACGCTCGAAATTTCAGGAGAATTCTGCGCTGACGGCGATTGTCGGGCCGTCGATCCAGCTTTTTTCCCAGATTTCACCCTCCCGCTCCCGCTACTTCGTTTCGCCGCCATTTCCCCCGCTTGCGCTCGAGAATTGAGTGGTCTAGACTGCATCGCAGTTTCAGCGCAGTCCAGTCTTTCGCGTACCGTGCCGGGCCTGCCGGCACGACGCTCCCCAACGGACGCCCGGCGCTTGCCCGCCACGTCGAGACCACCAGGACACACCATGAACCGCACTGCAAAGCTCGTCGCATCCGCGCTGGCGTTCGCGCCGCTCGTCTCGTTCGCGCAGGACACGGCGACGATCCGCTGGGGCATCGATCCCACCTATCCGCCGTTCGAGGCGAAGCAGCCCGACGGCTCGCTCGCCGGCTTTGACATCGACCTGCGCAATGCGATCTGCGAGCAGCTGCGCGCGAAGTGCGCATGGGTCGAGCAGGGCTTCGACGGAATGATTCCGGCACTGCGCGCGCGCAAGTTCGACGTGATCATGTCCGCGATGACGGCCACCGACGAGCGGCTCAAGCAGATCGACTTCTCGAACAAGCTGTATGCGTCGCCGGGCGCGCTCGTCGCGCCGGCCGGCTCGACGCTGCTGCCGACGGCCGCGTCACTCGCCGGCAAGCGGGTCGGGATCGACCAGGGCACCACGCAAGAGGCGTACGCGAAGGCCGAATGGGCGACCAAGGGCGTGACGATCGTGTCGTACCAGAACCAGGACCAGGTGTATCAGGACCTGGTGAACGGCCGTCTCGACGCGACCTTCCAGGACAAGACGCAGGCCGGCTACGCGTTCCTGAAGACGCCGCGCGGCAAGGGCTACGCATTCGCGGGCCCCGATGTGACCGACGTGCGCATCACCGGCTACGGCGTCGCGATGGGCGTGCGCAAGGGCGATGCCGACATGAAGAAGCGGCTGAACGACGCGATCGCCGCGATCCGCGCGAACGGCACGTACCGGAAGATCGCCGCGAAATACTTCGACTTCGACATCTACGGCGCCAAGCAACTGACGTCCGCACCGTGACCCGATGATCCCGTGACGCATTCAATCGACAGGCAAGCCATGACGAGTATCCAGGACCGCGTCGCGAAAGCCGTGACGCCCGAACTGATCGCCGCCTTCCGCGACGAAGGCGCGGTGTGCATCAAGGGCATCTTCTCGCCCGACGAAGTGGCCGCGCTGCGTGCCGGCATCGACGCGAACCTCGCGCAGCCGAGCGAGCGCGCGAAGGTCGCGAGCCGGCCCGACGATCCGGGCTGGTTCTTCGAGGACTTCTGCAACTGGCGGCACAACGGCGCATACCGCGACTTCATCGTGCGAACGCCCGCGCCATCGGTGGCCGCCGCGCTGATGGGCACGCGCACGGTGCGGCTGCATCACGACCACCTGCTCGTGAAGGAGCCCGGCACGCGGCAGCGCACGCCGTGGCACCAGGACCAGCCGTACTACAACATCGAAGGCGACGACAACGTCAGCATGTGGATTCCGGTCGATCCGGTGCCGCTCGAATCGACGCTGGAATTCGTCGCGGGGTCGCACCTCGGGCCGTGGCTGATGCCGCGCACGTTCATGGACAAGGAGGCGAAGTGGTTTCCGGAAGGCAGCCTCGCCGACCTGCCCGACATCGAGGCCGACCGTTCCGCGTTCCCGATCCGCCACTGGGCGCTCGAGCCGGGCGACATGGTGTGCTTCCGGATGCTGACGCTGCACGCGTCGGGCGGCACGCGGAACCGCCGGCGCGCGTTCTCGATCCGCTTCGTCGGCGACGACATCCGGCACGCGCCGCGCCGCTGGAAGACGTCGCCCGATTTCCCGGGGCTGGCCGACGAACTGCCGGACGGCGCGCCGCTCGAGCATGCGCTGTTTCCGGTCGTGTGGTCGCGCGACGCGGGGCAGGTCGCGGCGATCTGAGCGGCGCAGAACGACGACAACACACAGGACCACGCGCGCGGCGGCCGTTTCGCGATGAAGCGGCCGCCGCGCGTGGTCGTGTTCAGGTGTCGAAGCGGGTTCAGGTCGGGTGACGCCCGGCGCCGGGCTTGAAGCGCGAGCCGAGCCGGTAGCGGTTGCCCGGATGCAGGAAGTGCACGAACGTGACGGGCAGCCCGTTCGTCCAGGTGCGGCGCGTGAGCGTGAGGCACGGCTCGTCGGCGCGCATGTCGAGCAGCCGCGCCTGTTCGCCGGTCGGCAGCGACGCATCGACGACGTGCTCGATCTCCAGTTCGTCGTGCGACACGTTGTTGAACAGGTACTCGGACGGCGGCTCGGCCTGGAAGTCCTGATCGATGAATTCGGGTGCGGCGGCCGGGTTCACGTAGCGATCCTCGAGCTGGATCGGGCGGCCGTTTTCCTCGTGCACGCACACCACGTGAAAGACCGGCGTGTTGACCGCCAGCCCGAACGCGGCCGCGACGTCGAACGACGCGGGCTCGCGCGACTGGCTGAGCACGCGGCAGCGATATTCGTGCCCGCGCGCGCGGATCTCGTCGCGGATATGCGCGATCATCAGCAGGTTCGACTGCGGCTTCACTTCGGCGACGAAGGTGCCGACGCCCGCGACGCGCTTCAGCACGCCTTCCTCGGTCAGCTCGCGCAGCGCGCGGTTGACCGTCATGCGCGCGACGCCGAATTGCGCGGCGAGATCGAGTTCGGACGGAATGCGGTCCCCGGGGCGCCAGTCGCCCGCATCGACATGCTGGCGCACGAGCGCCTTGATCTGCTGGAACGGCGCGGTGGCCTTTGTGACCATCGAAGGATCCTTGCGCGAAGAGGTGACGAGGCTAGTCGTCGTGACTGACGATGACCAGGATCTCCGCCTGCGCGGCGCCGAGGCTGCGCGTGCGGTGCGGGATAAGTGCGTTGAAATAGACTGAATCGCCGGTCTTGAGTTGCACGGTCTCGTTCGGAAATTCGATTTCGATGCGCCCCTTGTGCACGAACAGGAATTCCTCGCCTTCATGCTCGCGGAACGTCGATGCGACGAATTCGTGCGGCGGGCGCACGACGAACGGCAGCATCTTCTTCGGCGCGACGCCGGCCGCGATGCTCTCGAAGCGGTGCGCGTGGCTGTCGGCCGCCGCACCCATCGCCGTGCGCTCGCCGGCGCGCGTGACCGTGATCAGCTCGCGGTTGCGGCTTTCCGAGAACAGCTGCTCGACGTCGACGTTCAGCGCCTTCGACAGCTTCAGCGCGACCGCGATCGACGGCACGCTCAGGCCGCGCTCGACTTTCGACAGGTAGCTCTTGGTCAGGCCGGTCTCGTCGGCCAGCACATCGAGCGTCCAGCCCTTCTGTTTTCTGAGCAGCTTCAGGCGAATCGTCATGGGGCGCCAGGTGTCCTTCAAAAAACCGATTGTAACGCATGACACAAAGTGTCCTATGATGTATCGTGTGTCTTGTATTGCCAGGGACACGGCCGCGGACGGCGCGGCACACCCGATCCATTCAGGAGGTGAACATGGCGGAAACGCTGAATTTGACGAAGGAGGCGCTGGTCGCGCTGGCGGAGCGGCGTCTCGAGAACGAGGTGGGCGACAGCGGCTGGTCCGCGCGGCAAAAGCTCGCACTCACGTGCCGGATCCTGTTCGACGCCGGTCACGATTCGGGGCTGGCCGGGCAGATCACCTGCCGCGCGGGCGACGCCGGCACGTACTACACGCAGCGGCTCGGGCTCGGCTTCGACGAGATCTCGGCCGCGAACCTGCTGCGCGTGAACGAGGATCTCGACGTCGTCGACGGCGAAGGCATTCCGAACCCGGCCAACCGGTTCCATACGTGGATCTATCGCGAGCGCCCGGACGTGAACTGCATCATCCATACGCATCCGGCGCACGTCGCCGCGCTGTCGATGCTCGAGCAGCCGCTCGTGGTGTCGCACATGGACACCTGCCCGCTGTACGACGATTGCGCGTTCCTGAAGGACTGGCCCGGCGTGCCGGTCGGCAACGAGGAAGGCGAGATCATTTCGAAGGCGCTCGGCGGCAAGCGTGCGATCCTGCTGTCGCATCACGGCCAGCTCGTGGTCGGCAAGACGATCGAGGAAGCCTGCATGCTCGCGCTGCTGATCGAGCGGGCCGCGAAGCTGCAGCTGCTTGCGATGTCGGCAGGCGAGATCAGGCCGGTTCCGCCGGCGCTGGCGCGGGAAGCGCACGACTGGATTTCGAAGCCGAAGCGCGACACCGTGACGTTCGACTACTACGCGCGCCGCGCATTGCGCACGCATCGAGACTGCGTCGCATGAGCGGGCGCGCCGCTTCCGTCGTGTCAATCCATCATTGAGGAATCCACATCGTGTCCATTCTTTTGCAAGGCATTATCGCCTACCCGGTTACGCCGTTCTCCGCCGATGGCGGCGTCGATCTGCCGGCGCTCGATGCGCTGATCGAGCGCCTGATCGCCGACGGCGTCCACGCGATCGCTCCGCTGGGCAGTACCGGCGAGAGCGCGTACCTGTCCGACGCCGAATGGGAGTCGGTCGCCACTGCATCGATGCGCGCAGTGCGCCGGCGCGTGCCGACCGTCGTCGGCATCTCCGATCTCACGACGGCCGGTGCGGTGCGCCGCGCGCGCTTCGCCGAACGGGCCGGCGCCGATGCGGTGATGGTGCTGCCCGTGTCGTACTGGAAGCTCGGCAACGACGAGATCGTCGCGCACTACCGCGCGATCGGCGACGCCATCGGCATCCCGATCATGCTGTACAACAACCCCGCGACGAGCGGCGTCGACATGTCGCCGGACCTGATCGCGACGATCTGCAGGACCGTCGACAACGTGACGATGGTCAAGGAGAGCACCGGCGACATCGGGCGGATGCACCGGCTCGCGCAGTTGAGCGACGGGGCGATCCCGTTCTACAACGGCAGCAACCCGATGGCGCTTGCCGCGCTGGCCGCGGGCGCGGCCGGATGGTGCACGGCCGCGCCGAACCTGAATGCCGCGTTGCCGATTGCGCTGGTCGACGCGATGCGCGCGGGCGACCTGGTGCGCGCCCGGGCGGTGTTTCACGCGCAGCTGCCGCTGCTGCAGTTCATCGTCAACGGCGGCCTGCCGGTGACCGTGAAGGCCGGGTTGCGCCTGCGCGGCTTCGATGCGGGCGAGCCGAGAAGGCCGCTGCTGCCGCTCGGCGACGTGCGCATTCGCGAGCTCGAACGCCTGCTTGCGGCACTGCCGGACGGTGTCCCGGCATGAGCGCCGACGCACGGCCGGCGATCGCGGCCGCCATCGCCGCGGTGCGGGTCGGCGCGAGCCGGCCGCTGGCCGGCACGCCGCACGCGAGCGCGATCGACAAGCAGCCGGTCGACGCGCGTCTGTGGCTCGGCGCGCTCGGCTTTGCGGGCGACGAGCAGGCCGATGCGCGGTATCACGGCGGGCCCGACAAGGCGGTTCATCACTATGCGCGCGATCACTATGCGTGGTGGTCCGCGCAGATCGGGGGGCGCGACGTGCTCGCGCGGCCGGGCGCATTCGGCGAGAACCTGTCGACGCACGGCGTGACCGAGCGCGACGTGTGTCTCGGCGACGTGTTCACGCTGGGTGGTGCCGTGCTGCAGGTGTCGCAGTCGCGGCAGCCGTGCTGGAAGCTCAATGCGCGCTTCGATCATCCGCGCATGGCGGCGCTCGTGCAGCAAAGCGGCCGGACCGGCTGGTACTACCGCGTGCTGCACGAGGGCTGGGTGGCGCCGGGCGATGTGCTGGCGCTGCACGAGCGCCGGTATCCGCAATGGCCGCTGTCGACGGTGCTCGACGTGCTGTACCGGCGCACGCTCGACATGGCCGCGCTCGACGCGCTGTGCGACGTTCCGTTATTGCCGCCCGGCTGGCGCAAGATGTTCGACAAGCGCCGGACGGAGCGGCAGGTCGAAGACTGGACGAAGCGGCTCGAAGGATGACGGGCCGCGTGTGCGGCTCACTTGGCCGGCAGGTTCCGCACGTCGGCCGTCGGTTCGGCGCCGAACGCGTCGCTCAGCGCATGACCGATCAACTGCCGCGCGGCGGCCTCGGGCGTCGACAGTGCGCCGCTCGCCTTCAACTGGTCGAATTTCTCGCGCATCGGGAAGTGCTCTTCGCTGGTCGAGCGGATCGTCGCCTGCATGCCCGTATCGACGACGCCCGGCGCGACGCTGCAGATCCGCAGCGCGCGGTTCGCGTCGAGCGCGACGGCGCGTGCATGGTGGTCGAGCGCGGCCTTGGTCGCGCAATAGACGCTCCAGCCGGCGTATGCGTTGCGCGCGGCGCCGCTCGATACATGCAGGATCCGGCATTCGGTCGGGGCCGATACCGCCTGCACGAGCGCGGCCGACAACATTAGCGGCGCCGCGACGTTCAGGCCGACCGCGCGCGCGACGAGCGCCGGGTCCTGCGCGTCGAGCGGTCCGATCGGATCGACGATGCCCGCGTTGTTGAAGAGCAGCACGATCGACGCGCCGTCGACGAAGCTGCGCAGCGTGTCGCCGGCGAGCCAGGCCGCGACGGCCGACGTGTCCGACAGATCGAGTTCGATTTCGGCGAAGCGGCCGCCGGCCTGCGCGGCGAGCGACGGATGGCGGCTGCGCGACACGCCGAGCACGGCGATGCCTTCCTGCAGCAGTTGTTCGGCGATCGACGCGCCGAGGCCGCGCGCGTGTCCGGTGACGATGGCGCGCACATTCGGCGCTGAAGAGGATGCGGTCATGGCGGTGAACGAGTGAACGGATGAGCCGTGTCGACGGGTGGCGCGCATGCGCGGCGGCACGGCGTGCGGGACGGGCGATGCGCGGTGTTGGCGTTGCGGGCGAAGGCGGCCGCGCGCCGCGACGTGTTTCCGGATGAACGCGTATCGTAGCGCCGGCCTGCGCGACGCGCAAACGCGCAGCGACGCCGCGCGCGGGCGACGCGCGTGAATGCGCGGCGGCGCCGAACGTGGGCCTCGTCGCGCGACGCCGCACGGCCCATCCGTTGGACGAATGCCGGCTGCGGCAAGTCCGCGCGCCGCGGCGGCGAGTGGCGCCGGGCCCGACGTCGCGAGCTATCATATGGCTCGCCCGTTCGCGACGCCGGACGGGCGCGACGGTTTCCCTTCACCTGCTGCACGCTGCGACGCCATCCATGAACACCACGCCGGACATGCCCACGCCACGCGCCCTGCGCGAACTCACGCCCCTCGAGGCCCGGATTCTCGGGGTGCTCGTCGAGAAGCAGCACACGGTGCCGGACACCTATCCGCTGTCGCTGAATGCGCTGACCGCGGGCTGCAACCAGAAAACCGCACGCTCGCCGGTGATGAGCGCCAGCGATGACGAAGTCACGACCGCGCTCGACGGGCTCAAGCACCTGAGCCTCGTGATGGAGGGCAGCAGCAGCCGCGTGCCGCGTTTCGAGCACAACGTGAATCGCGTGCTCGGGATCCCGAGCCAGGCGATCGCGCTGCTGACGATCCTGCTGCTGCGCGGCCCGCAGACGGCCGCCGAACTGCGCCTGAACAGCGCACGCCTGCACGGCTTCGCGGACATCTCGTCGGTCGAGGCGTTCCTCGACGAACTCGCGGCGCGTGCGCAACCGCTCGTCGTCCGGCTGCCACGCGCGTCCGGTGCGCGCGAGAACCGCTGGATGCATCTGATGTGCGGCGAGGTGAACGTGGCCGATTTCGCCGGTTCGGATGCGGGTGGCGGCGCGGATTCCGTTCCGCCGTCCGAGTTCGAGGCGCTGAAGGCCGAGCAGAAGCGGCTTGCGGATGAAGTGGCGCGGCTGAGCGCACTCGTTCAGCGGATGGCGACCGAACTCGGGATCGACGTCGACGCGACGGGCGACGCGGGCTGACGGGGCCCCTGA
Organism: Burkholderia sp. Bp9140; assembly: GCF_003853425.1. Classification (NCBI taxonomy): domain Bacteria; kingdom Pseudomonadati; phylum Pseudomonadota; class Betaproteobacteria; order Burkholderiales; family Burkholderiaceae; genus Burkholderia; species Burkholderia sp. Bp9140. The sequence continues at coordinate 36,174 of NZ_QTPQ01000018.1, read as the reverse complement.
GCCATCTCGATACCGGCGCGCCCGCGGGTGCGCCGGATGATGAACCTGCGCCGCTCGGCGGACCGAACCCGCACTACCAGCGGCACCCCGTCTTCGCGGACGCATCGACGTCCTGCGCCCACGCGAAATCGGTCTTCTTGCCGGTGCGCGCATTGGTGTACGTCATCGAGTAGACGATCGCACCCTGGCTCATCATCTCGTATTCGCCGTTGATCCTGCCGTCGACCATTTCCCACCAGATTGTCGTGAACTGGTACGGGCGGCCTTCCGCGAGTTCCTCCTGATCCATGTGCTTGAACAGCAGCGGAATCGCCGACTTCGATTTCGCGTACCGGACGACACCGCCTTGCCATTTGGCGACGTCGTCGTAATACGTGCGCAGCTCGAAGCGCACGGGTTTGTCGCCGGTCGTCCTGAAGCACAGCACTTCCGTGCTGACTTCGGCCGACACGGGCAATGCAAGGCATAGCAGCAGCGACGCGGCGAATGCTTTTTTCATGTTGGGATGTCAGTAATGGAGAAGCGCTTCAGCCGACGCTGATGCGCGTCGCGCCCGCATCGACGAGCCGGAACAGCAGGTCCTCGACGGCCGCGCCCGGCGCCGAGCCGAGATCCGCGCTCACGCGCCATCCCTGTTCCGTGCGCGCCGGCTCCGACAGATAGTGCACGATGCCGTGCAGGCCGTCCTCGGCCGGCACGCCTGCGTCGTCGGTGTCGAACCACGCGAAGAACCATGTCTTGAACGCGTCGGTGGCCGCGGCTTCGCCGAGACCATCGGCTTCGATCGTCGCCCAGTCCCACACGAACGGCCGGATCGACACGGCCGCCGTTTCGAGTTCGAACGCGAACGGCTCGAAATCCAGTTGCGCGGTCGAGTCGACCATCGCCGGCTGGCCGGCCGAGTCGCCTTCGGTGTGAACGACGTCGGCGCGGCACGGCAGCGCGAGCGGACCTTCGGTGGCCAGCGTGCCGTCGGCTTTCCGGTAGGCCGGTTCGACGACGGCCGCCGGTTGCGCTGCCGCTTGCGCGAGCAGGTCGGCGTAGGGCTGGCGGATGGCGCTGAGCAGTTCGGATACGGTCATCTTGGCGGGTCGGGTCATATTGCGAACGGTCAATCACGGACGGATGGTGCGTCGTGCCGCCTGCGTCGAACGACGGGCCGCATCGGCAGCGGACAGTCATGATCGTACGGTACTTCGGTGACGCGCGACCACTCGGCCGAACGGCCGGATCGCATCGCGACGAGCGATCATTGCGGCGGGGTTCAGGCGCTTACCTTCGAACAACGGAATCCGCATCGCTTGCGTCCTCGCCGCGCTTCGATTCATCCGGTCTGGAGTCCTGCACAATTGCATATCGAAAACGGACCGGACAGTTCACGCGAACGAGACCGTCGCTGGCACGGAATCCGCGTTGAAGCGGCCATCCGGTCAAGTCGCAACACAGCGAACGTCCTCGATGAAAGGCAGGTTATCCCCAGGGGCAACTCCGATGTCTTCCAGAGGTTCGATGACGATCGCCGTGTCATCGGCCTACGCCATTGGAATCGATTCCACCCGGCACGTTGCGCGACGGCGCGGAATCGATTCCGCCGTCGACGCCGCTGCTGCCCGGCTGCAACGTGATCGTGCCCGATACGGAAGGCCGGACGGCGGACTTCGCGGCCGGCGCCGAATCGGCGTCCTGACGTCGATCGCATTCCGCCGCCGCGCGTCGCTGCCGCCCCGCGCGAGTGCCATAATCGAGCCTGCCCATCATTCCAGACGTCCCCGGAGAATCCCCATGCAGAACCTCGACAATCCTTCCCACGATCGCGAGGTAGGCAGCGCCGACGCGACGCAGGACACCACCCGCATCGACGACGTCCGCATCGGCGCCGTGCGTCCGCTGATTTCCCCGGCGCTGCTGCAGGACGAGCTGCCGGTGCCGGCCGCCACGCAGACGCTCGTCGAGGACACGCGCCGCGCGATCGGCGACATCCTGCACGGCCGCGACGACCGGCTGCTGCTCGTCGTCGGCCCGTGCTCGATCCACGACCACGACCAGGCGCTCGAGTACGCCCGCCGCCTCAAGGCCGCCGCCGATGCGCTGAAGGACGACCTGCTGATCACGATGCGCGTGTACTTCGAGAAGCCGCGCACGACGGTCGGCTGGAAGGGGTACATCAACGATCCGCGGCTGGACGGCAGCTTCCGCATCAACGAAGGGCTGCGCGCCGCGCGGCAACTGCTGCTCGACATCAACGCGCTCGGCCTGCCGGCGTCGACCGAATTCCTCGACCTGCTGAGCCCGCAGTACATTGCCGACCTGATCGCGTGGGGCGCGATCGGCGCGCGCACGACCGAGAGCCAGAGCCATCGCCAGCTCGCGTCGGGGCTGAGCTGCCCGATCGGCTTCAAGAACGGCACCGACGGCGGCGTGCAGGTCGCGTCGGACGCGATCGTCGCCGCGCGCGCGAGCCATGCGTTCATGGGGATGACGAAGATGGGGATGGCCGCGATCTTCGAGACGCGCGGCAACGACGACGCGCACGTGATCCTGCGCGGCGGCAAGAGCGGGCCGAACTACGACGCCGGGCACGTCGAGGCGAGCTGCGCGGTGCTGCGCAAGAGCGGGTTGCGCGAGCAGGTGATGGTCGATTGCTCGCATGCGAATTCGAACAAGTCGCATGAGCGGCAGATCGACGTCGCGCAGGATCTCGCGCGGCAGCTGTCGCAGGGCGAGCACCGGATCGTCGGCGTGATGGTGGAGAGCCATCTCGAGGCCGGGCGCCAGGATCTGAAGCCGGGCGTGCCGTTGCAGTACGGCGTGTCGATCACCGATGCGTGCCTGAGCTGGTCGCAGACCGAGCCGGTGCTCGATGTGCTGGCGGAGGCGGTGCGGCATCGCCGGGTGTATTCGCGCAACGCGTGATGCAGCGTGGCGGGGCGCCGGGGCGGCGCGCACCGCCTATCCGCACGATCGTTGATCTCCATCCGGTCCGGCCCGCCTGCCATGTTGCACCCTGGACGCACGATCCGGCGAATGTCGCTACCATGAACGCCGTGTTGCATGCCGCGGCCCGGCCATGCCGGTCCGTCATGCGCGCGCGCAGTGGCGGCGCGGCCGGCTGCCACGCGACCGACGAAGCGCGGGGCGCTCACCGATCAGCCGTTGCGCCCGCGTCGCTTCGCTCCCGGAATCAACAACAACCGAACCGGAGTGCAATACTCATGAAGTTCTACAAGACCCTCATCGCAGCAACCGTCCTCGCGTCGAGCGTCAGCGCGCACGCGCAGATCGCCGGCGCGCAGCCGCTCAGCGTGACCGTCGAGCAATCGCAGGCGCTGCTCGAAGGCTGGAGCGTGAAGAAGAGCGTGCTCGGCAAGGCCGTGTACAACGACGCGAACCAGAAGGTCGGCACGGTGCGCGACCTGATCGTCGCGCCGGACGGCTCGGTGTCGGCGGCGATCGTGTCGGCCGGCGGCTTCCTCGGCGTGGCCGCGCATGACGTCGCGGTGCCGATCGCGTCGCTCGACGTGCGCAACGGCAACATCTACCTGCCGGGCGCGACGAAGGATGCGCTGAAGGCGACGCCGGCGTTCCAGTACGCGAAGGTGCCGTCGGCGCCGAAGCCGAAGAAGCTCGACGAACAGCACTGATGCACGCGGCCCGGCGAGCGACGTGCCGGGCCCGGCCGATGCGGGCCACGTCGCGCCGCGCGTCGGTCGATCGCGGGCGCACCCGCGCCCGCATCCCCTCCGTCTACGTAATTCTACGTAGCCACGCATACGTAATTGTGCGCTTGTAAGCCGCCCCCGTCGCGCGGAATACTACGGCCCATCGCCGTGGCCTCCACGAGGCGCGGCGCGACGCATCGACGTCACGCGGTTTCGGCCCCTCGCCGGATCCACTCAAAACCACATTGGAGACCAGGAGACGCCATGAATCGGGCTTCCAGTACCCTGCTCTGGATCGCGGTCGCGCTGCTCGGCGCGTTCGCGTTCGGGACGATCGCACTTGCGCACGGCGAACGCGTCAGCGCGCTCTGGATCGTGATTGCCGCAGTCTGCGTGTATCTGATCGCATATCGCTTCTACAGCCGTTTCATCGCCAGCAAGGTCATGCAGCTCGACGGGCTGCGGATGACGCCGGCGGTCAAGTACAACGACGGCCTCGACTACGTGCCGACCAACAAGTACGTGCTGTTCGGCCATCACTTCGCCGCGATCGCCGGCGCCGGGCCGCTCGTCGGCCCCGTGCTCGCCGCGCAGATGGGCTACACGCCCGGCATGCTGTGGATCCTGGCCGGCGTCGTGTTTGCCGGCGCGGTGCAGGACTTCATCGTGCTGTTCATCTCGACGCGCCGCGACGGCCGCTCGCTCGGCGACCTCGTCAAGATGGAGCTCGGCACGGTGCCCGGCGTGATCGCGCTGTTCGGCGCGTTCCTGATCATGGTGATCATCCTCGCGGTGCTCGCGCTGATCGTCGTGAAGGCGCTGACGAATTCGCCGTGGGGCACGTTCACCGTCGCCGCGACGATTCCGATCGCGCTGTTCATGGGCGTCTACACGCGCTACATCCGGCCGGGCCGCATCGGCGAAGTGTCGATCATCGGCTTCTTCGGGCTGATGGCGGCGATCGCGTTCGGCCAGAATGTGAGCGCGTCGCCGACGCTCGCCGCATGGTTCACGTTCAACGGCACGCAGCTCACGTGGATCCTGATCGGCTACGGCTTCGTCGCGTCGGTGCTGCCGGTGTGGCTGCTGCTCGCGCCGCGCGACTACCTGTCGACGTTCCTGAAGATCGGCACGATCCTCGGCCTCGCGATCGGCATCCTGGTCGTCGCGCCGGAGCTGAAGATGCCCGCGCTGACGAAGTTCGTCGACGGCACGGGCCCGGTGTGGTCGGGCAACCTGTTCCCGTTCCTGTTCATCACGATCGCGTGCGGCGCGGTGTCGGGCTTCCACGCGCTGATCTCGTCGGGCACGACGCCGAAGCTGATCGACAACGAAACCAACGCGCGCTTCATCGGTTACGGCGCGATGCTGATGGAATCGTTCGTCGCGATCATGGCGCTGGTCGCCGCGTGCGTGATCGAGCCGGGCATCTATTTCGCGATGAACGCGCCGGCGGCCGTGCTCGGCTCGACGCCGGAAGCCGTCGCGAACACGGTCACGCAATGGGGCTTCGTGCTGACGCCCGACATGCTGACGCAGACCGCGAAGGCCGTCGGCGAGACGACGATCATCGCGCGCGCGGGCGGCGCGCCGACGCTGGCCGTCGGCATGGCGCACATCCTGCACCAGGTGATCGGCGGCGAAGCGATGATGGCGTTCTGGTATCACTTCGCGATCCTGTTCGAGGCGCTGTTCATCCTGACGGCCGTCGATGCCGGCACGCGCGCGGGCCGCTTCATGCTGCAGGACCTGCTCGGCACGTTCCACCCGGCGCTCAAGCGCACCGAGTCGCTGCCCGCGAACCTGGTCGCCACCGCGCTGTGCGTGGCCGCGTGGGGCTACTTCCTGTACCAGGGCGTGGTCGATCCGCTCGGCGGCATCAACACGCTGTGGCCGCTGTTCGGCATCTCGAACCAGATGCTCGCCGCGATCGCGCTGGTGCTCGGCACCGTCGTGCTGTTCAAGATGAAGCGCGAGCGCTACGCATGGGTGACGCTCGTGCCGACCGCATGGCTGCTGATCTGCACGCTGACGGCCGGCTGGCAGAAGATCTTCGATGCGAATCCGAAGGTCAGCTTCCTCGCGCACGCCGCGAAGCTGCAGGCCGCGGTGGACGAAGGCAAGGTGCTCGCGCCGGCGAAGTCGGTCGCGCAGATGCAGCGGATCATCTTCAACGACTATATCGATGCGGCGCTGGCCGGCCTGTTCATGTTCGTCGTCGTGTCGATCGCGGCGTACGGCCTGCTCGCCGTGCTGCGCGCGCGCCGCGAGTCGAGGCCGACCGTGCGCGAGACGCCGTACGAGCCGATGCCGGCCGCGCAGGCGCTCGGCAGCGGACGATAACGGGAGGCCGCGATGTTCAGCGATCTTGGCAGCGACTTGCGGAGCGCGGGGCGTTACCTCGGGCAGGCGTTGCGGCTGATGGTCGGCCTGCCCGACTACGACACCTATGTCGCGCACATGCGCGAAACCCATCCGGACCGCGAGCCGATGACGTACGAGGCATTTTTCCGCGAGCGTCAGAATGCGCGGTACGGGTCGGGGGCGGGGAAGTGTTGCTGAAGCTGGCGGGTATGGCCTGACGGCAAGACGGTCCGGTGACGGAACGGGAAGCGCCGCGAAGGGATTCGCGGCGCTTTTTCTTTCCGGGCCCGGCGGCATGCTTGCGACCCGCCGTCGCCACGGTGTTTGACGGCGTTCAGCGCGACATGATCCGCCCGCCGGTATCATAAGGCCCAGCTTTGTTCCGATGAATTCGCGCAGGAGAACCCGTCGTGCATGCCGGTGAGCGTTTCAACAGCATTTCCCATCTCGTCGGCGCGGTGCTGTCGGTGGCAGGCCTCGTCGCGCTCGTGACGATGGGCGCGCTCGAAGGCGACCCGTACAAGATCGTGAGCTTCAGCGTGTACGGCGCGATGCTGATCCTGCTCTACGCGATCTCGACGCTGTATCACAGCGTGCGCAACCCGCGGCTCAAGGCGATCCTGCAGAAGTGCGACCATTCGGCCATTTATCTGCTGATCGCGGGCAGCTACACCCCGTTCACGCTCGTCACGCTGCGCGGCCCGTGGGGCTGGTCGCTGTTCGGCGTGAGCTGGGGGCTCGCCGCATTCGGGATCGCGCAGGAACTCACGCTCGGACGGCGCACGCGCATCGTGTCGATGGTGCTGTACGTGCTGATGGGCTGGCTCGCGCTCGTCGCGATCCGCCCGCTGATCCATGCGCTGCCGCCGGTGGGCGCCGCCTGGCTCGTGGCCGGCGGCGTCATCTACAGCGCGGGCATCTACTTCTTCATCAACGACGAGCGCATCCGTCACGGGCACGGTATCTGGCACCTTTTCGTGCTGGCCGGCAGCCTGTGCCAGTTCGTCAGCGTCGCGATCTATGTCGCGTGAGCGGGTGCGGCACGGCGCGCGTCATGCGTGCCCGGCCGCCCGGGCTGCATCACGCAGCGCCACGAATCCGACCCACCCCCAATAGACGCGATGATGCGCGATCAGCCCGTCGCGCAGTTCCATCACCTCGACGAGATCGACCTGATCGCCTTCCGGCGTTGCGCGCGGATATTCCCACGTGAGTTGCCGGCCGTTCGAGAAGAACAGCCCGGTCCGATACCAGCGTCCGAGCTTGTTGCCCGGATTGCGCAGGCCCGCGGCGAAGAATTCGCCGATCGCGGCCTTGCCGTGCAGCACGCCCGAGCCGTGGTCGGGCAGCGTGACGACGATCAGCGGCGTTTCGAGTATCGCGTCGTCCGCGTACAGCGACATCAGCGCGTCGAGGTCGCGGGCGACGACCGCGGCGTGCCAGTCTCGATGAACGCGTTGCGCATCGGTCTCGGGGTGTGTCATGGCGGGTTCCGGCAAGTGTGGGCAACGGAGCCACTGTATTGACGCAACGCCGCCGGACGTTTCAGCGCGACCCGAAACATGGATGTCGCGTGGGCCGCACGCGACCGCGTGCCGCCCGTCAGCCCGTCAGCGCGCCGAGATTCAGTTCATGCGACTTGCCGATCCACACGGCGCTGTCCCGGTGGTCGCGCAGTTCGTCGTTCGTATTCGGGTGCAGGAAGATGTCGAGCGCGCCGTGATTCAGCACGAGCCACGGCACGATGGTGTCGAAGCGCGCGGCGTCGAATGCGATCTGGTACGACCAGGCCGGATGCGGACCGACGAGGCGTTCGTGAAAGCGGCCGAGTTCGATGATCGTGCCGAACCGCTCTTCGATGACGAGGCGAAACGCCCAGGCCGTGTCGCGGCTGGCGGCGTCGAAGTAGACGTGTGCGTGCCAACTGTCGATGGCGGTGGTGTCGATGGCGGCCATGGCGGAACTCGAGAGAAGAATAGGGAAGGCATGAGAGCCGTGACATACGGCCGACATGTAATTATCGCGCGTCCTTGTTGGACACGTCTTGTCGCGGAACGGTAAGTCGACGCGGAGGATTTGCCGCCCGTCAGGGAAACCGGATCGTTCGATGAGATTTTTCTCGCGTGTGTCCACGCATGCGGCATCGCGCCGAAAGCCTGGCCGGCCGGTGATCCGGCCGCAATCTCGACGGCAATACGTCATTTCGAAAACCGCAAAGGCGATTCACGCGCCGCTTCGCATGGTCTGCGAAAACGCGATCAGGCAGTTGAATGAAATAAAGAAATTCCGGTCAGGCAGCAGTGGCGAAACACGCGGATCGCGGCCAGGCTGCGGGTGCCGAAAATATCAATTGCGGAATCGGCTATTCAAGCGCACAGCCACGCGACATACGATGATCGCACCGCATCGACGACGACGATCGATGCGGAAACAACCATCTGGAGGCCGTGATGCGATCCGTTGTTTCCCTCGCTGTCCTGTCCGGCGCGCTTGCCGTGCTGCCCGCCGCGAGCTTTGCGCAGTCCGTCGACACGGAGTGGCAGTCGAACGTTGCACCGTTGAACTGGTCGGCGGCGCGTGCCGAGACCGACGTGCAACTGATGCAGATGACGCGCGCCGGCTATCGTGCGACGACAGCCGGCAACCAGAACTATCCGCTCGCGATGCAGCGTGCGCTCGAACGCGTGAGGAACCCGGTGCCCGACCGCATGCGGGAACCGGCCGTTCTGCATTGAGCGGCGGCAGCGCGGCCGACGCCCGGGCCGTGTTTCATACTTGTCCCATTCACTGGGGCTGACGCTCGCCGTCTAATGTCACGACAGGAGCCGAACGGGTTCGGGCGATAACGATCCATCCTCGCGTTTGCGATGATCGTGCGTGTCGGCGCGAACGCATTCGTTTCGGTCAGGAGGAGCGATGGCGCTATACAGGATCGGCGGTTACTTCACGTGCGGAAGCGGCCGCGCATTCAGCGAGAACCTGCCGCCGGGCAGCGAAGTGACGGTCGCGGGCATCTATCGATGCACCGTGTGCGGCGACGAGGTCGGCATCGCGAAGTGGCAGACGCTGCCGTCCGAGGACGCACATCGGCACGATCTCGATCCGCCGTCCGACCCGCTGCTCGATCCCGGCCCGACCGCATGGCAGCTGATCGCGGCGGCGCAGTCGAGGCATTGAGCGAGCGGCGTTCGCATGCGCATGCGTATGCGTATGCGCACCGGCCCATGACGACGTCCGACAAAACAAAAGCGCCACGGAGCGAACTCCGTGGCGCTTTCTTGCTGCCTGACTGCGCGGCGGCGCCCGCCCCCGCGCAGCGACACGCGCTTAAGCCGCCGTTGCCGGCTTCGCCGGCTTCTGCAGCTTGCCCTTGCCGGCGCGCTGGATTTCATCGAGCTTGATCTCGACGTGGCGCGAGAACACGTACTCGGCCGGACGCTGCTTCGCGATCGAGATGTCCGGTGCGAACGGGCCGTCGGTCTTGATGCCCTTCTTGCTCACGCGCAGCGCCTTCAGCGGATGCGCGATCGTGTCCATCACGGCGGTGGCTTCGAAGCCGCAGTGGACCATGCAGTCCGCGCACTTCTCGTAGTTGCCGACGCCGTAGTTGTCCCAGTTCGTGTCTTCCATCAGCTCCTTGAAGGTCTTCACGTAACCTTCGCCGACCAGATAGCACGGCTTCTGCCAGCCGAACACGGTGCGCGCCGGGTTGCCCCACGGCGTGCACTTGTACGTCTGGTTGCCGGCCAGGAAGTCGAGGAACAGCGACGACTGGCTGAACGACCAGCGCTTGCCGCCTTCGCCGCGCTTCAGGATTTCGCGGAACAGGTTCTTCGTCTTGTCGCGGTTCAGGAAGTGCTGCTGATCCGGCGCGCGCTCGTACGCATAGCCCGGCGACACGGTGATGCCGTCGACGCCGATCGGCTTCAACGTATCGAAGAACTTCGCGACGCGCTCGGGGATCGCATCGTTGAACAGCGTGCAGTTGATGTTCACGCGGAAGCCGCGGCGCTTCGCTTCCTTGATCGCTGCGACCGCCTTGTCGTACACGCCTTCCTGCGACACGGAATGGTCGTGCATGTCTTTGTCGCCGTCGAGGTGGACCGACCAGACGAAGTACGGATTCGGCTCGTAGTCGTCCATCTTCTTTTCCATCAGGAGCGCGTTCGTGCACAGGTACACGAACTTCTTGCGCTTCATGATGCCCTTGACGATCTCCGGCATCTCCTTGTGGAGCAGCGGCTCGCCGCCGGCGATCGACACGATGGGCGCGCCGCACTCGTCGACGGCTTCCAGGCATTCCTCGATGGACAGGCGCTGGTTCAGGATCGGGTCCGGATAATCGATCTTGCCGCAGCCGTTACAGGCGAGGTTGCAGCGGAACAGCGGCTCGAGCATCAGCGCGAGCGGATAGCGTTTGTTGCCGGACAGGTGTTGGCGCATGATGTATGCGCCGACGCGGACTTGCTGGAGCAGCGGAATAGACAAGAGTTGTCCTCCTTAAACTTCGCGGGCGACAGCTTGCGTAAGCTTCGCCGGCAACTTGAATTCGACTTTTTCTTCACGGCCCGCCATCGTCGTGACATCGACGGACCCCAGCGCGCGCAGCGCGCCGATTACATCCTCAACCATTTCCTCGGGTGCCGACGCGCCGGCGGTCAGGCCGACCGTCTGCACGCCCGCGAACCATTCGGGCTTCACTTCCGAGCCGTCGGCGACGAGATAGCTCGGCACGCCGCTTTCGGTGCCGATCTCGCGCAGGCGGTTCGAGTTCGAGCTGTTCGTTGCACCGACGACCAGCAGCACGTCGACCTGGCCGCTCAGTTCGCGCACGGCGGCCTGGCGGTTCTGCGTCGCATAGCAGATGTCGCGCGTGTCCGGGCCGACGATGTCGGTGAACCGGCGCTGCAGCGCTTCGATGATGCCGCGCGTGTCGTCGACCGACAGGGTCGTCTGCGTGACATACGCGACCGGCGTGTCGACCGGCAGCGTCAGCGTATCGACTTCGGCCTCGCTCTGCACGAGGATCACCTCGGCCGGAATCTGGCCGATCGTGCCCTCGACTTCCGGGTGGCCCGCATGGCCGATCAGGATCAGCCGGCGGCCCGCCGCGACATACTGGCGGCCCTGCACGTGCACTTTCGTGACGAGCGGGCAGGTTGCATCCAGCACGTCGAGCCCGCGCGTTTGCGCATCGCGCTCGACCGTCTGGGCGACACCGTGCGCACTGAAGATCGCCACGGCGCCGTGCGGCACCTCGTCGAGTTCCTCAACGAATCGTGCCCCTTTATTACGCAGGTTTTCGACGACATGCCGGTTATGCACGATCTCATGACGCACATAGACCGGCGCGCCGTGCTGTTGCAGCGCGCGATCGACGATCTCGATCGCACGGACAACCCCCGCACAGAAGCCGCGGGGCTGGGCAAGGATGACTCGCATAAGTGAGCGAACTCCGACGACAGACGCCGGGGTTCGAGGAGCTGGCACCGCTCGCTCGCCCCGGCTTGATGTTATGAAGGCAGGAAACGAACCGGCCAGGCCAGGCCCCGGAACCCCGAATTAGTCGCGCATTTTAACCCTATCGGGCCGTCCTTGCTCTGGTGGTGTAGCGGCCGTGTTGCATCCGCCGCAGCGCCGCGTCGGCACTCGTGCGCGCGGAACCCGGTAAACTGCGCGGTTTCGCGGGCAGCCTGTCCGGCTGCCCGGCGTCGCGCTCATTTCAAGGCCATTCGATGACCGTCGATTCTTACGCGTATTGCCCTGCCGCCCGCGCGGTCAAGGGTGCTTTCAATCCGACCCTGATTGTGATCGAACGATTCGGCGCCACGGGCGGCCGGACTGCTCGCGCCGGCGTCCGGCAGGAGGCTTGCCGATGATGCTGGCGATGACCTTCCTGGTGTCCGGCCTGTCGCTGCTGATCTGGATCGTGCTGCTCGTCGCGCGCGGCGGCTTCTGGCGCGCGCGGCCCGCGCGGGCACTGCCGCCGGAGGCGCGCGGCGCCGCGGCCGAGGCCGGCTGGCCGGCCGTCGTCGCGGTCGTGCCGGCGCGCAACGAGGCCGACGTGATCGCCCAGGCGGCGACGTCGCTGCTCGAGCAGGACTATCCGGGCGACTTTCATCTGATCATTGTCGACGACCATAGCGACGACGGCACCGCCGACGCGGCCCGCGCGGCCGCGCTCGCGATCAACCGCGCCGAGCGCCTGACGGTGCTGGCCGCGAAGCCGCTGCCGGCCGGCTGGTCGGGCAAGGTGTGGGCGCAGTCGCAGGGCATCGCCGCGGTGCGCACGCTCGGGCTGCCGGCCGACTACCTGCTGCTGACGGATGCCGACATCGGCCATCCGCCCGACGCCGTCGCCCAGCTCGTCACGCGCGCGCAGGCCGAGCAGCGCGATCTCGTGTCGCTGATGGTGCGGCTGCGCTGCGATTCGTTCTGGGAAAAGGCGCTGATCCCGGCGTTCGTGTTCTTCTTCGCGAAGCTCTATCCGTTCTCGTGGATCAACGATCCGCGCAACCGGACGGCAGGCGCCGCGGGCGGTTGCATGCTGGTCAAGCGCAGCGCGCTCGAGGAGGCGGGCGGTATCGAATCGATCCGCGGCGCGCTGATCGACGACTGCAGCCTCGCCGCGCAGATCAAGCATCGCGGCAGCGGCCGGCATCCGATCCGGCTGGACCTCGCCGACCGCAGCGTGTCGCTGCGCCCGTACGACAGCTGGCGCGACATCTGGAACATGATCGCGCGCACCGCGTTCACGCAGCTCCATTATTCGCCGCTGCTGCTGGCCGGCACGCTGCTCGGGATGACGATCATCTACCTCGTGCCGCCCGTCGCCGCGATCGTCTACGGCGCGCGTGCCTGGCCGGCGTGGCTCGCGTGGGCGTCGATGTGTACCGCGTATGCGCCGATGCTGCGCTACTACCGGCGCTCGCCGCTGTGGGCGCCCGCGCTGCCGCTCGTCGCGCTGTTCTACGTCGGCGCGACGTTCGCGTCCGCGTGGCGCTACTGGCGCGGCAAGGGCGGCCAGTGGAAGGCGCGCGTGCAGGCGCCGGTGGAGCGCTGAACCGAACCACGCCGGCGCATGCCGGCTGGCTGTACGGATGCTGGAAAGCAGACAGCCCGATCGGTGCGAACCGATCGGGCTGTTTCGCTTGCGGCGGCGCCGCGCGTTGCTTACCGCTGCGTCAGCATCATGTACATCTGGATCACGACGTCCGGCGAGAACGTGAACGGCACCCAGCCGTAGCCGGTGTGGCGCGCGACCAGCAGGCGGTCGCCGTTCGACTGCTTCTGCACGGCCATCATCGGGTTCTTCGTCGTCACGAAGCGCCAGCCGGCCGGGATGCCGGGCGGCGGTTCCGGCTGCATCGACGCGCGCGCGTGCGCGAGTTCCTCGATCAGCTGGCCCAGCTGCTCCGGGTTCAGCGTGATCGACTGGCCGTTGACGGTCAGCGTCAGCTCGTTCTGCGACGGGCGGGCGACGTGCAGCGTCGCCTTGTCCGCGGGGGCCTCCGTGGCTTCGGCATCGGGGGCGACTTCGATCGCGGCGTCGGCTGCCGTCGTCGCGACGACGGCGGTGGTCGCGTCGGCCGGCGCTGCATCGACTGCATCGGCGACAATCGGCGCGGCTGCGTCTGCCACCGGCTCGACAACCGGTTCGACGACTTCGACCGCGACGGCCGGCCCGGCTGCCACGGCCGCCGCGTTCGTCGCGGCGTCCTTCACGACGGCTTCGACCAGCGCCTCCGCGTCGGCGATCGCTTTCGCGTGACGCTCGGCGGCCGCTTCGGCCTGCGCGATCGCTTCGGTATGGCGATGCGCGACGGCCTCGGCCTGCGCAGTCGCGTCCGCGTGGCGTTGCGCCGCGGCTTCCGTGTCGGCGATCGCCTGCGTGTGACGCTGCGCGAGCGCTTCGGCCTCCGCGATCGCGGCCGCGTGGCGCTGCGTCGCGGCCTCGGCTGCGGCGGTCGCTTCCGCATGACGCTTCGCGGCAGCCTGGGCCTCCGTGGTGGCGGCGGCCTGACGCTGCGCGGCCGCGTCCGCTTCGGTCGCGGCGGCGTGGTGACGTTGCGCGGCGGCCTCGGCTTCGGCGATCGCGGCCGCATGGCGCTGCGACGCGGCTTCGGCATCCGCGTGACGCTGCGCGAGCGCCTCGGTCAGCGCGGTCGCTTCGGCGTGCCGCTGGACGGCGGCTTCGGCCTGCGCGGCGGCATCGGTGTGGCGTTGGGCGGCGGCTTCGGCCGCGGCGGTGGCGTCGGCGTGGCGCTGCCGCGCGGCATCGGCGTCGGCGGCTGCGGCCGTGTGGCGCTGCGCGGCGGCCTGTGCTTCGGTCTCCGCCGCGGCGTGACGTTCAGCGGCCGCCTGGGCTTCCGCCGCGGCGGCGCGCGCGAACGCTTCCGCGCTGCGTGCCGCCTGCTGCGCGGCGTGGTGATCGTGGAGGAGCCGATCGACGCCCGCGTTGAGCGAATCGATCTGTTCGTTCAGGTTCATGCGTGTCTTCTCTGCGTAAGACCCGCGATTTTAACCGCTGCGCCGGTGCCGGTCCGTCAGCGACGTGTAACAAAGTGCGCAAAGCGGCGTGGAACACGCCGCGTTGTGTTACTTCAGGTAGCCCGCCGAGCCGAACCAGTCGAGCGCGTCGCGCAGCCCTTCGCGGTACGGACGCGCGCGGTAGCCGAGCTCGCGCTCGGCCTTCGCGGACGTGAAGTACATCTTGTTCTTCGACATCCGCAGCCCGTCGACCGTCACGAACGGCTCCTTCTTCGTGAACTTCGCGACGGCCTCCGCGCCGAGCGCGAGCGGGTAGAGCGGCCAGCGCGGCAGCGCGATCGTCGGCGCCTTGCGGCCCGTCATCTGCGCGATGTCGGCGAGCATCTGCTGCAGCGGCAGGTTCTCGCCGCCGAGGATGTAGCGCTCGCCGATCCGGCCGCGCTCGAGCGCGAGGAAATGGCCGTGCGCGACGTCGTCGACGTGCACGAGGTTCAGCCCCGTGTCGACGAACGCGGGAATCTTGCCGAGCGCGGCCTCGACGATGATGCGGCCGGTCGGCGTCGGCTTCACGTCACGCGGGCCGATCGGCGTCGACGGGTTGACGATCACGGCCGGCAGCCCTTCGTCGGCGATCATCCGCTCGACCGCGCGCTCGGCCAGCACCTTGCTGCGCTTGTAGACGCCGATCGCCTGCTCCGCCGTCAGCGGCCGGTTCTCGTCGGACGGATCGCCCGCGCTCGTGACCTTCAGCGTCGCGACGCTGCTCGTGTAGACGATCCGCTCGACGCCTTCGGCGCGTGCGGCGCGCATCGTCGCGACCGCGCCTTCGAGGTTCGCGCGCTCGATCTCGTCCGGATCCGGCGCCCACAGCCGGTAGTCGGCCGCCACGTGCAGCAGGTAGCGCACGCCGCGCAGCGCGGCGCGCATCGACGTCTCGTCGCGCATGTCGCCGGTGACGATCTCGGCGTCGAGATCCGCGACGTTCGTGCGCGGGCTGGTCGGGCGTACCAGCACGCGCACCGCGAAGCCTTTCTGCTGCGCGATGCGTGCGACGGCCGAGCCGACGAAACCGGACGCGCCGGTGACGAGAACGAGATCGCGGGAAGTATCAGTCATGCGTTTCCTTCAGGGCCGCGCGCGGGCGGCGCGGCGGTTGTGCGTCGGCGAGATTGTACGTGGTCGGCGCGCACCGCGACGCAAGCGCCGCGCGGCGGCCGCACCGGTCGCGGACGGCCGCCTGCGACCGCCCCGCCGGGCACGTGTGCGAAGCGGCCGACGCGACTACAATGCCGGGCTTGAATGCAACGGGAGGGCGACGCGATGAGCCGCAATGAACTGGACGAACGGATCGAGACCTACTACGTGCGGGTGCGCGGCGTCGTGCAGGGCGTCGGTTTCCGTCACGCGACGGTGCGCGAGGCGCACGCGCTGAAGCTGCGCGGCTGGGTCGCGAATCGCGAGGACGGCAGCGTCGAGGCGATGATCCAGGGCCCCGGCGCGCAGATCGACCGGATGCTCGCATGGCTGCGCCACGGGCCGCCGTCCGCGCGCGTGACCGAGGTGACGTTCGAGGAGCGCAAGATCGAAAAGCGCTTCGAGCGCTTCCAGCAGCAGTAAGGCGAAAACAACATGACGGGGTATCCGGAGGCCGGGCGCGGCCTCATGCTGTCGGTGATGGCGTCGACGCTGTTCGCGCTGATGTCCGCTTACGCGAAACTGCTCGCGCCGCTCACGGGGCTCGACATCTTCGCGTGGCGTGTCCTGTGGACCGCACCGGGCGCGCTCGCGCTGATCGCGCTGCGCGGCCGCTGGCCGGCGCTCGTCGAACTCGTGCGGCGCAGCGTGCGCGACGGGCGCCTGCTGATCGCGCTGCCGGCGAGCGCGGCGCTGCTCGGCCTGCAACTGTGGCTGTTCCTGTGGGCGCCGTTGCACGGACGCATGCTCGAAGTGTCGCTCGGCTATTTCCTGCTGCCGCTGACGATGGTGCTCGTCGGCCGCTTCTACTATCACGAACGGCTCGACCCGCTGCAATGGGCGGCGGTCGTCTGCGCGGCGCTCGGCGTCGTGCACGAGGTGTGGGCGACGCGCGCGTTCGCGTGGCCGACGCTCGTCGTCGCGCTCGGCTATCCGCCGTATTTCGTGCTGCGCCGCCGGATCAACGCCGATTCGCTGGCCGCGTTCGCGCTCGAGATCGCGCTGCTGTGCCCGGTCGCGCTCGTGATGGTCTCGGCGAGCGCGACGCAGGTCGGCGGCCATCCGCTGCTGTGGGCCTTGCTGCTGCCGGGGCTCGGCGTGCTCAGCACGCTCGCGCTCGCGAGCTACCTGAAGGCGAGCCGGATGCTGCCGATGGCGCTGTTCGGGATTCTCGGCTACGTCGAGCCGGTGCTGCTCGTCGCGGTGTCGCTGCTGCTGCTCGGCGAGACGCTGAGCGTCGCGCAGCTCGCGACCTACGGGCCGATCTGGGCCGCGGTCGCGCTGACCGCGTGGCACAGCGCGATGCTGATGCGGCGCTTGCCCGTGCGCGGCTGAGCGTCGTCGCTCGGCCGCGCGACGGCGACAACGGACGTGCTGCGCATCGCGCGTTCCTTGCGTCGAATCCCGCGATGCCGGCGTCGAACTGGCGTTGAGCTGACATCGGGCTGGCCGCCTCGCCAGCGTTGCATCGCCGATGTCACGCCTGTAATCGAACAGAAGATTCCGTTGCACTTTGTTACTTAGGGTATCCCCGACCGGCCGCTAGACTGACCTGACCGTCTTCTCTTCGTATGCGGCTTTTCCATGAACGGTCATCTCCGTGCCGGGCCGGCCGGGTTGGCGCGATGCGGGCATACGCGCATCGCCGCTGATCGCGCGCGTCTTCTCCTTTCCGAACCTTTCGCCGGTGCGTGCCGCGCCGTCGTCGCGCAGGTGCGGCCATGCCGCTGAGCGCGCCGCCCGTCGCCACGACGCCGCCGGCGCGCGGCGGCCGCCTGATCGAAGTCGATTTCTTCCGCGGGATCGTGCTGCTGATGATCGTCGTCGATCACATCGGCGCGAGCGTGCTGTCGCGCGTGACGCTCCACGCATTCGCGCTGTGCGACGCGGCCGAGGTATTCGTGTTCCTCGGCGGCTTCGCGACCGCGAGCGCATACGGCGCGATCGCCGACCGGCACGGCGCGCGCGCCGCGCAGCAGCGGTTCGTGCGCCGCGCGATGCAGATCTACCGCGCGTTTCTCGCGACGTCGACGCTGATGCTCGTCGTGTCCGCCGTGCTCGACCATTACGGGATCGACGCGCCGAACCTCGCGCTCGACGACGTCAGCGTGATGCTCGCGTCGCCGCTCACGGGCGCAGCCGAGCTGCTCACGTTCCAGCGCCAGCCGTATCTCGCGTCGGTGCTGCCGATGTACGTGCTGTTCGCGCTCGCGTCGCCGGTGATCGTGCCGTTCGCGCGCCGCCATCCGTGGCTGCTCGTCGCGTTCAGCGCGGCGTCGTGGCTCGCGGCCGGCTGGCTCGGCCCCGAGTTGCTGGACACCGATTCGTTCCGCTGGAGCTTCAACCCGTTTGCGTGGCAGCTGATGTTTGTCGCCGGCGTGCTTGCGCGCTGCCAGCCCGTGTACCGGCACATCGCGCTCGGGCGCTGGAGCGCCGCGGCGACCGGCGTCGCCTGCGCGATCGTGCTCGGTTGCGCGAGCTACAAGCTGTTCTCCGGATTGCCGGTGCCGGAAGGCGTGCTCAAACGCGATCTCGCGCTGCCGCGCATCGTGAGCTTCGCGGCGATCGCGTGGCTGATGGCCGACTGCGTGCGCTACGGCTGGATCGCGCGCATTGCGCAGGCCGTGCAGCCCGTCGTCGCGGTCGGCCGGCGCGGCTTGATCTGCTTCGTCGCGGGCGCGGCGATCTCGCTCGTCATCGATTCGCTGCTGCATCCGGTCGCGAACGGCGCCGAGCTGCGGCATCTCGGCGTGGGCCTCGCGGCCGACGCATGCGCGGTCGGGCTGATGATGGCCGTGGCGGGTTCGGGAACGTGGTTCGCGCGCTGGCGCGGCGCGGCCGCGTGAGCGGTACGGGAAAACGCGCAGGCGGCGCGCAACGTGCCGCGCGGCGTCGATGACGTCAGTGAGGTGAGCCGATGCGGGAGCGGGGGACGATGGTCGCGTCGTCGGATTCGGCGTCGTCGCGTTCGTCGGACTCCGGATCGTCCTGCTGCGCGAGCACCGCGTCGGCTTCGGCCGCGGCCCGGGCGGCGCGCAGTGCGGTGCAGCGCTGCGCGTGCCGGATGTCCGACAGTATCCTCAAGAGCCGAGTCGTTTTGCTTTTCATGATCTTCTCCCACCGGTGCGCATCGCGACGGAGCGGATGCGCCGTTGCAACCAGTGTAGGACGTGCCGGCCGCGGCGGCGGGAGAATGTGGCGTGCACGCCGCACGCCGAGGGATAGTACTTACTGGGCCGAGGCCATCGCCTGCGCCTGCACCGCTTCTTCCTCGCGGCGCTCTTCCGTGCAGCGCTGATGCTGGCGTGACAGGCGGTTCATCATCGGCAGCAGCAGCAGGGCGAGCAGCATGCCGATCGCGGCGAGCCAGCCGAGCTTCTCGAACAGCGACAGGTAGAGCGGCAGCGATTCGGTGGCCGGCAGGTCGTGCGACGGCATCTGCGCGAAGTTGGCGACGACGCTGCCGAGATACTGCGACACACCCGTCGCGACGAAATACGCGCCCATCATGAAGCCGCTCATGCGCGCCGGCACGTAGCGGGCGATCATCGCCAGGCCGAGGCCGCTCACCAGCAGTTCGCCGAGCGAGTAGAGGCCGTAGCCCCACACCATGAACCACGACGACACGCGGCCGTCCACCGCGTAGCGGCCGCTGATCGTGAACACCAGGTAGCCGGCCGCCACCGCGCCGAAGCCGAGTGCGTACTTCGCCGCGACCGGCAGGTCACGGCCGCTCTTCGAGACCGCGTTGTAGATCCACACGAGCACCGGGCTCAGCATCATGATCCAGATCGGGTTCAGTGCCTGGAACTGCGCGGCGCTCCACGTGAACAGCGTCGTGCCGAACAGGATGAAGCGCGGATCGACGTTGCGCAGCGCGAACAGCGTCAGCGACGTCGACATCTGCACGTAGAAGATGAAGAACAGGATCACCTGGCCGATCAGCACGAGCGCCGCGATCAGGCCCGCCCGCTCCGAACGCTCCGACTTCGCGATCATGTACGCGAAGATCGCGAGGATCGCGAACGCCGCCGTCCACACGCTCGCGACCGCGAGCTGCTTGTGCTGCAGCACGTACAGCGTGATCAGCGCGAGCGCGACGCCGCCTGCCGCCACGCCGCCGAGGCGCTTCCAGCGGATCGGTTCGTCGTCGGGCTGCGAGCCGATGTGCGCGAGCGTGCGGTGCATCAGCATGAAGTTCAGGATCGCGAGCAGCATGCCGGCGCAGCAGACCGCGAACGCGGTGTGCCAGCCCCAGTGATCCTTGATCCACGGCGTCGCGAGCATCGACACCGTCGAGCCGATGTTGACCGCCATGTAGTAGATCGTGAACGCGCTGTCGATGCGCGCATCGTCGCCTTCGTAGATGCGGCGCACGAGGTTCGCCGCGTTGGCCTTGAACAGGCCGTTGCCGACGACGATCACGCCGAGCGATGCGTACATGTACGCCAGTGCGTCGTTCGGAACCGCCAGCATCAGGTAGCCGGCGCACAGCACGGCCGCGCCGATGATCATCGTGCGGCGGGCGCCGAGCACCTTGTCGCCGATCCAGCCGCCGATCGACGGCGACGCGTAGACGAGCGCGGTAAACGCGCCCCAGGTCAGGTTCGCATGGCTGTCGGTGAAACCGAGCCGGTCGACCATGAAGAGGACCAGGAGCGCGGCCATGCCGTAGTAGCCGAAGCGCTCCCACATTTCGATGAGGAAGACCGTCGTAAACGATCGGGTTTGTGAAACAGGTGCGTGCATCATCAATCTCGTTTGAAACGGACGGCGCGGATCGCGCGTCGCCTTGGGGGTCGAACTGGCGCCGGAGCACGGTGGCCGGGTAGGCTTTGCGTCGGCGATGGAGCAGTCGGGCTAGGGTCTGTTCCCGCTAATAACGGGCTTGCGCTGGCCCCCAGAAGGGCCGAGCGCAAGGAATGCGACGAAGCGAATACTCGACGTATTCGCGAGGAGCATGACGCGGCGATCGGCCCTTCTGGGGGCCAGCCCCACGAATGATTTTTTCCAAACAGGTGAACGTACCTTGCCGGCCGCACTGCGGCGTCGATCGTCGCTTGTTTGGCTCGGCCAAACGGCGCTCCTCGCTCCTTGCATTGCAACCGGCAAGGCACGTTCGCAAGCCCGTTATTAGCGGGAACAGACCCTGGCCCGGGCCGGAGCCGGACGCCGCCGGGCAAGGCGGTGCGAGGCCCCGACCGGCGCGCGAGTGGTAACGTTCGCCGGTCCGGTGCGTCAGGTCCGCGCCACTCAGGGAAACTCCCGATATGGCAGCAGCTTTCAGGAACATTCGTCTCATCATCTATTTGTAAACTTTCCCGCCCGGCCTCCGAAGATTCCCGGAGAGCCGCTTGCAGCTTGCCTGTGAAGCCGGCGAGTCTGGCAAGATAGCGCGTCGTTTCGCTCGCTTCGGGCCCTGTTTAGTGCACCGGGCTCAACGCCGAAGACGTGTGCGAACCCGAAGATTAAGCTATCTCGATTTAACTTAGTTACTTTCCATCAAACATTTTTTGACGACCACTTTTCGGCCTGCTATGGTTCCCCCCACTGAAAACTCGCGGTCGGCAGACGCCGTCGCACTGGGCAGCAAGATTCGCGCGTTGCGCCAACGTCTGAAGCGCACGCTCGACGACACCGCTACCGCCGCGGGGATTTCGAAGCCGTTTCTGTCTCAAGTCGAACGCGGGCTCGCGTCGCCGTCGCTGACGTCGCTGGCCGGTATCGCCCAGGCGCTCGGCGTGACGGTGCAGTACTTCGTGGATACGCCGAGCGAGGAACGCTCGGTCTGCAGAGGCGAGCAGTTGCGCTTCTTCGGATTCGCCGATTCGGCGAACCTGTTCGCGAGGCTGACCAACGTGACCGAAGGGCGTCAGCTCGAGGCGATCCTCGTGCGGATGCCGCCGGGGCAGAAACGGTCGGAGGTGACGACACATGCAGGAGAGGAGTTCCTGTACGTGATCGAAGGGGAAGTGTCGCTGACGCTGGAAGGCAAGACGTTCGTCCTGCAGGCCGGAGACAGTTCGCACTATCAGTCGACGGTCCCGCACAGCTGGGTCAACACCGCGAAGATCGAGTCGGTGGTGGTCTGGGTCGGTACGCCGCGGCTGTTCTAACGCACAGGTATTCCTTCGTTTCCTCGACGGGATACTTGTCGAAAGAAACGTAAGGAATACTAAGATGCAATACGAGAATCACGGGCCTCCTCAATCGCTGTACCCGTCAGCGTCTCACGCGTAATCCGCGGCATCCGCCGCGCAACGCTCACCGAACAACCTTCTCAAGACTGCCACGATGAAATCCTTGCATGCCATGTCGGCCGTGCTGGCCGCGCTCGCCCTGACGACGCCCGCCGCTCACGCCGTGACCGTTCCGTCGAACGTCGCGCTCGCTCCTCAACAGGACCTGACGCGCCAGGTGCCTGCCGAAGTCGAGTCGCTCGACCCGGCGCACATCGAGTCGTGGACCGGCAACACGATCGGCCTCGACCTGTTCGAAGGGCTCGCCCGCATCGACGCGGCCGGCCAGGTCGTGCCGGGCGTCGCGCAGTCGTGGGAGCGCAAGACGCCGCAGACGTGGATCTTCAAGCTGCGCCACGATGCGAAGTGGAGCAACGGCCAGCCCGTGACGGCCGCCGATTTCGTCTACGCGTGGCAGCGTCTCGTCGATCCGAAGACGGGCTCGAAGTACACGATTCTCGTCGAGTTCGTGAAGAACTCGAAGGACATCATCGCCGGCAAGGCCGCGCCGACGACGCTCGGCGTGCGCGCGGTCGACCCGTACACGCTGGAAGTGACGACCGACGTGCCCGTCGCGTTCTTCCCCGAGCTGACCGCGATGGCACCGCTCGCGCCGGTGAACAAGGACACCATCGCGAAGTTCGGCGACGCATGGACGCGCCCGGGCAATCTCGTCAGCAACGGCGCGTACCAGCTCGTCGACTGGCAGCCGAACAACCGCATCGTCGCGACGAAGGATGCGAAGTACTGGAACGCGTCGAAGGTCGTGATCAACAAGGTCACGTACCTGCCGATCGAAAGCGACGAAACCGCGATGCGCATGTACCAGGCCGGCCAGATCGACTACAGCTACTCGATCCCGTCGGGCATCTTCCAGCAGGTCAGCAAGCAGTTCGGCGGCGAACTGCGCCCGGGCCTGCAACTCGCGACCTACTACTACTACCTGAACAACAGCGACGCGGCGCTCAAGGACAAGCGCGTGCGCCAGGCGCTGTCGATGGTGATCGATCGCGACGTGCTGACGTCGAAGCTCACGCAGGCCGGCGAGAAGCCGATGTACGGCCTGATGCCGAACGGTACGAAGGGCGTGCAGCCGTTCACGCCGGAATGGGCGGCGTGGCCGATGGCCAGGCGCGTCGCGACCGCGAAGGACCTGCTGAAGCAGGCCGGCTTCTCGGACGCGAAGCCGCTGTCGTTCACGCTCACGTACAACACCAACGACCTGCACAAGAAGGTCGCGCTGTTCACGGCATCGGAATGGCGCACCAAGCTCGGCATCAACACGAAGCTCGAGAACGTCGAGTTCAAGGTGCTGATGAAGGAGCGCCATGACGGCAAGGTGCAGATCGCGCGCGACGGCTGGTTCGCCGACTACAACGACGCGATGACCTTCTTCGACCTGATCCGCTGCGGCAGCTCGCAGAACACCGTCGGCTACTGCAACAAGCAGGTCGACACGTTCGTCGAGGACGGCAACCAGAAGCTCGACGACAAGGCGCGCGCCGCGCTGCTCACGCAGGCGCACGACACGGCGATGAACGATACGCCGATGGTGCCGCTGTTCCAGTACTCGGCCGATCGTCTCGTGAAGCCCTACGTGGGCGGCTACTCGCTGAAGAACGTGATCGACATGCGTGCTTCGCAGGACATGTACCTGATCAAGCACTGAGCGGAGCGATCATGCTGGCCTACGCATTGAGACGCACGTTGTGGGCGGTGCCGACGATTCTCGCCGTCATCACCGTCTGCTACCTGCTGCTGCATTTCACGCCCGGCGGTCCGTTCGATACGGAGAAGCAACTGTCCGCCGCGACGCTCGCGAACCTGAACGCGAAGTATCACCTCGACGAGCCGCTGTGGAAGCAGTACCTGCTGTATCTCGGCTCGCTGCTGCACGGCGATCTCGGCCCGTCGTTCCGCTACGTCGACTGGTCGGTGAACGATCTCGTGAAGAAGGCGCTGCCCGTGAGTCTCGGCGTGGGCGGCGTGTCGATCCCGGTCTCGATCGTGTTTGGCGTGCTGCTCGGCACCGTCGCGGCGGTGCGCCGCGACAGCCTGATCGACCGCTTCGTGATGCTGATCGGCAACTTCGGCAACGTCGTGCCGCCGTTCGTGCTCGGCCCGGTGCTGGTGTGGATCTTCGCGATCCTGCTGAAGACGTCGGCCGGCAACGGCTGGCTGCCGGCCGGCGGCTGGGGCGACGGCGGCTGGCAGTACCGGCTGCTGCCGATCGTGCTGCTGACCTTCATCAACGTGTCGCTGCTCGCACGCGTGATGCGCGGCTCGATGATCGAGACGCTGTCGAGCAACTACATCCGCACCGCGCGCGCGAAGGGCCTGCCGGGCTCGACGATCGTGCTGCGCCACGCGCTCAAGCCCGCGCTGATGCCGGTCGTGTCGCTGTTCGGCACGGTCTGCATCACGTCGATCACGGCGGCCGTCGTCACCGAATCGGTGTTCGCGCTGCCGGGGCTCGGGCAGCTCGTCGTGAACGGCGCGATCAACCGCGACTACACGCTGGTGCTCGGCCTCGTCGTGCTGACGACCGTCTTCGCGGTGCTGTTCAACCTGCTGGTCGACCTCGCGTACGCGTGGCTCGATCCGCGCATCCGTTATTGAGCGAGGCACTGCGATGACCCCGACTACTCCCGTCGTCGGCCTGCCCGTGCAGACCGACTCGCCGCCGCGTTCGCGCTCGCCGCTCGCGCTCGCGTTCGCGCGCTTCCTTCACAACCGCGCGGCCGTGTTCAGCCTCGTGCTGCTCGCGCTGATCACGCTCGCGTGCTTCGTCGGCCCGTGGCTGCTCGCGGCCGATCCCGCCGCGAGCGACTGGGGCTCGATCAGCCTGCCGCCGACGCTCGCGAACCAGCACTGGTTCGGCACCGACGAACTCGGCCGCGACCTCCTGGTGCGCACGCTGATCGGCGGCCGCGTATCGATCGAGGTCGGCTTGCTCGGCACGCTGGTGTCCGGCCTGTTCGGCGTCGCGTGGGGCGCGACCGCCGGCTTCGCGGGCGGCCGTGTCGACTCCGCGATGATGCGCGTCGTCGACATGATGTACGCGATCCCGTACCTGCTGATCGCGATCCTGATGATGACCCTGTTCGGCCGCTCGTTCATGCTGGTCGTGCTGACCATCAGCGCGTTCTCGTGGATCGACATGGCGCGCGTCGTGCGCGGCCAGACGCTGTCGCTGCGCAATCGCGAGTTCGTCGACGCGGCGCGCGCGATCGGCGTGTCGCCGGCGTCGATCGTGCTGCGCCACGTCGTGCCGAACCTGCTCGGCGTGGTCGTCGTGTACGCGACGGTCTCGGTGCCGAACATCGTGCTGACCGAATCGGTGCTGTCGTTCCTCGGCCTCGGCGTGCAGGAGCCGATGACGAGCTGGGGCGTGCTGATCCAGGACGGCGCGCAGAAACTGGAATCGATGCCGTGGCTGCTGCTGGCGCCGGCCGTCATGCTGTGCGTGACGCTTTACTGCGTGAACTTCGTTGGCGACGGCCTGCGTGACGCGCTCGACCCGAAGGATCGCTGAAATGGCAGCTCTGCTGGAAGTAGAAAACCTCGGCGTGCGCTTCTCGCGCAAGGACGCACCGCCGATCGACGCCGTGAGCGGCGTGTCGTTCTCGCTCGAAGCCGGCAAGACGCTCGGCATCGTCGGCGAATCGGGCTCGGGCAAGAGCCAGACCGTGATGGCGCTGCTCGGCCTGCTGGCCGGCAACGGCACGACGACGGGCGCCGCGCGCTATCGCGGCGACAACCTGCTCGAGATGGACACGCGCGCGCTGAACGCGGTGCGCGGCGACCGGATCGCGATGATCTTCCAGGATCCGATGACGTCGCTCAATCCGTTCCTGACGATCGAGCGGCAGATGACCGAGACGTTGCAGCTGCATCGCAAGCTGTCGCGCAAGGAAGCGACCCGGCGCGCGATCGAGGCGCTCGAATCGGTGCGGATTCCCGATGCGGCGCGCCGCATCCGCATGTATCCGCACGAGTTCTCCGGCGGCATGCGCCAGCGCGTGATGATCGCGATGGCGCTCTTGTCCGAGCCGGAAATCCTGATCGCCGACGAGCCGACCACCGCGCTCGACGTGACCGTGCAAGCGCAGATCATCGACCTGCTGCGCGAGCTGAACCGCGAGCGCGGCACCGCGATCGTGCTGATCACCCACGACATGGGCGTGGTCGCGGGCCTCGCGGACGACGTGATGGTCATGTATGCGGGCCGCACCGTCGAATACGCGCCGGCCGAGTCGATCTTCGCGGCGCCGTCGCATCCGTACACGATCGGCCTGCTCAATGCGCTGCCGCGCCTGACCGATGCGGACGACGCGCCGCTCGTCGCGATTCCCGGCAATCCGCCGATGCCCGGCACCGCGCCGGCCGGCTGCGCGTTCGCGAAACGCTGCACGTACGCGGAGGAGCGCTGCGGTGCCGTGCGCCCCGCGCTCGAAACCTATGACGCGGCGGGCGCGGTGCGCGCGTGCCACCGGCCGCTGGCCGATCTGACGGGAGGTCTGCGATGAGCGTAGATGAACACCGCCATGCCGGCGCGACGGGCGACACGCTGCTGTCCGTCGAGGATCTGAAAGTGCATTTCCGCGTGCCGCTCGGCGCCTATCCGTGGTCGCCGAAGGGCACGCTGCGCGCGGTCGACGGCGTGTCGTTCGACGTGAAGCGCGGCGAGACGGTCGGGCTCGTCGGCGAGTCGGGCTGCGGGAAGTCGACGCTCGCGCGCGCGCTGATCGGCCTCGTGCCGATGACCGCCGGCACGGTGCGCTGGCGCGGCGAAGCCGTCGCGCCCGATCACCTGCGCGGCACCGCGATGCGCCGCGAAGTGCAGATGATCTTCCAGGATCCGCTCGCGTCGCTCGATCCGCGCATGACGATCGAACAGATCGTCGCGGAGCCGCTCGTCACGCACCACGCGGGCCTCGGCCGCACCGAGGTGCGGCGCCGCGTGGTCACGATGCTCGAGCGCGTCGGCCTGAATGCGCATCACCTGCTGCGCTATCCGCACGAATTTTCCGGCGGGCAGTGCCAGCGCGTCGGTATCGCGCGCGCGCTGATCGGCGATCCCAGGCTCGTGATCTGCGACGAACCCGTATCGGCACTCGACGTGTCGATCCAGGCGCAGATCGTGAACCTGCTGCGCGATCTGCAGCGCGAACTGTCGTTGTCCTATCTGTTCGTCGCGCACGACCTGGCGGTGGTGAAGGCCATCAGCCAGCGCGTGCTCGTGATGTATCTCGGCCGCGTGATGGAGTTCGGCACGCGGCATGACGTGTACGGCGTGCCGCAGCACCCGTACACGAAGGCGCTGCTCGATGCGGCGCCGACGCCTGAGCCGGCGCGCGAGCGTGCTCGCCGTCCGATGCTGCTGGCGGGCGAGATGCCGTCGCCGCTCAACCCGCCGTCCGGCTGCGCGTTCCGCACGCGCTGCCCGGTCGCGATCGACGCGTGCGCGCAGGACATGCCGCTGCCGGAAGTGCGGCACGGCTCGGCGGCGCGTGTCGCGTGCATCCGGGCGGGCGTGGCGGCGTGAAGTGACGCAGCAAACATAACCAGGCAGGTCAACAGGGGCAGGGTGCGGCGCGAACGATCTTCGCGCCGCGGGTAAAGGCGCGTCCGCAGCCGGGCTCGCCGGGGGGCCGGAAGCGGATCGCAACCGGCATGGACGATATCAACACAAGACGAGAATGACGATGAAAAAGCAAAAGACGATCGGGACGGCATCGAAGATGCTGCTCGCATGGGGCTTGCCGGCGCTTGCCGGCGTATCGCTGACCGGCATCGCGCACGCCGACGACGCGGCCCCCGCACCGCTGACGGTCGCGCAGGCCGCGCCGTCCGCCGGCGCAAGCACGTCGGTTGCGCAGGCAACGACCCCGAACGCCATTATCAACGCCGAGGCGAACCAGGCCGTCACGCCGCCCGATGAGCCGTCGGCGCAGTCGAAGTCGAACGGCTTCATTGCCGACAGCCACCTGAACTTCCTGTTCCGCAACTATGCGGACACGCTCGACAACAAGGGCGGACCGCATCGTCACGCGTGGGTCCAGGGCGCGATGGCGAACTTCGAGTCGGGCTACACGACCGGCCTGATCGGCATCGGCTTCGACGCGTCGCTGTATGCGGCGTTGAAGCTCGACGGCGGCGCCGGCGCCGGCAGCATGGTGCACATCGCGAAGGGCGGCGGCGGTTCGAACCAGCTCGCGTGGGCCTATCCGGGCATCTACGACGTGAAGGCGCGCATCTCGAACACGGTGGTCAAGTACGGTCTGCAGGCCGTCGACAACCCGTTCATGGAGCAGCACGACAACCGTGCGCTGCCGCCGACCTTCCTCGGCGCGACGATCGTCAGCAATGAATTCAAGAACGTGATGCTCGAGGCCGGCAGCTTCACGAAGACCGATGCGCGCGGCCACACGACGCTCACCAACCTCACCACGCAGTACGGCGGCACGCGCGTCAATCGCCTGACCTACGTCGGCGGCACGTGGGACTATTCGCCGAACGGCGAGCTCGCGCTGTACGCGAACCAGGCCGATGACGTGTGGCATCAGTACTACGCGTCGCTGAAGCACAGCATCGGCGAGACGAAGTCGGTCAAGTGGACGGGCTTCGCGAACGTCTACTCGACGCACGATACGGGCGACGCGCTGCAGGGCAAGATCAACAACAACGCATACAGCCTGTCGCTGGCCGCGCAACACGGCCCGCACGAGCTGCTGCTCGGCTTCCAGCAGGTGCTCGGTGACCAGTTCTTCGACTACCTGAACGAAACCAACGGCATCTTCCTGACCAACTCGATGGACGTCGACTACAACGCGCCGCACGAAAAGTCGCTGCAGCTGCGTTACACGTTCTACGGCAAGGAAGCGGGCCTGCCGGGCTTCAAGGCGATGGTCTGGGGCGTGACGGGCTGGGGGGCGGACGGCAGCGCGGGTGCCGCGAACGATCCGGGCAAGTCGAGCATCTACTGGAGCAACGGCGCGCCGGTGCAGGGCCGTCACCACGAGTTCGGCTTCATCCCGTCGTACACGTTCCAGAGCGGCAAGCTGAAGGATACGAAGGTCACGTTCATCGCGATGTGGCACACCGGTTCCACGCACACGTCGGACGCGACCAACAAGGAGTACCGCCTGGTCGTGAACGTGCCGCTGCACGCGTTCTGATGGAAGGGGGACGCAAGGTCCCGTCGGTATGTCCCGTCTCGCGCGGCCGGCCTGCAGTCAGTTCGCTCAGGCCGGCTTGTGCAACCCCGCCACCGGATCGTTCGCGGCGGGCATGTCCTCCACCAGCGACGCGAGCTGGCGGCCGGTGTCGCGCCACGCATCGAGGCCGCCGCGCAGCGGCAGCGCGTCGGTGAACCCTG
This sequence comes from Burkholderia sp. Bp9140, assembly GCF_003853425.1. NCBI lineage: Bacteria > Pseudomonadati > Pseudomonadota > Betaproteobacteria > Burkholderiales > Burkholderiaceae > Burkholderia > Burkholderia sp. Bp9140. Next base: position 6,847 of record NZ_QTPQ01000018.1, on the reverse strand, counting down.
CGTCGAGCAGGCGCCTGGCCATCAGCGCGGCCGTCACTTCGTTCGGGCACGAGCAATACACGACGAACTTCTGCGAGAGCGGATAGCGCGCGACGATGTCGTCGATCTGCCGCTCGTCCGCGAACTGTGCGCCAGGAATCGTGAATGGGTCGAGCTTGCGGTGCTCGGGCGAACGCACGTCGAGCACCACCGGCGCGGTCGGATCGCGCAGCAGCACGTCGAGCTCGTCGACGCCGATCCGCGCGCTCGCGAGCTGGCGGATCAGCGCGCGGCGGCGCATCCAGCGCACGGCCGCATAGATCGCCAGCAGCGCGACGATCACCAGCAGCACCGCGCGGCCGAGCCGGCTCGCGCCGGCGAACAGCCAGTCGATCTGCCGGTAGAACACGAGCCCCGCGATGAGTCCGACGATCGTCCACAGCGCGGCGCCGAGCGCATCGTAGCCGGCGAACGTGCGATAGCGCGTGCCGAGCGCGCCGGCCATCGGCACCGACACGAGCGACAGTCCGGGAATGAAGCGGGCGACCGCGAGCACGCGCACGCCGTAGCGGCCGAAGAACCGTTCGGTCTTCTTCACGCAGGTATCGCGCGACAGCGACAGCCGGCAGATCGTCTTCAGCGTCGAGCCGCCGTAGCGTCGCCCGGCGACGTACCAGATGGTGTCGCCGATCAGCGCACCGAGCACCGACAGCGCCAGCACCGTCACGAGCTGCGAGCCGATCATCGCCGGATGCATCGCGGCCATCGCGCCGAACAGCACGAGCGTCGGCATTGCCGGCACGGGCAGGCCGACGGCCGCCGCGAGCACATTGGCGAACACGAGAAGCGGCCCGTATTGGGCGACGAGGTCACGGAGCATGACGGCTGGCCGAAAAGGAAGCGCGTGAGGAGGATACGGAGATGGGCCGATTATCGGCCATTTTCAACCGGGCGGCGGGGAATGACGTAAAGCGCCTGACGGCGGCAGGGGGATGCGGGCAGATCGGTGAGCCGGTGCGTTGCGCGCGGCTCACCGATCGACATCAGGAAGGGGTGCGGGCGAGCGATGCGGCGCCGTGGTTTTCGCCGGGCAGCTCGGCGCCGTGCGAGCGGATCGCCGCGATCAGTTCGGCCGGCGTGATCTCGTAGCGGACCTCGCGGTGAATGCCGGGCTTGCGTTCGTCGATCTCGATCAGCAGCACGCTCTTGCCGTCGCCGGTCGATTCGAGCCGGAGCGAGCGCAGTTCACGGCCGTCGGCCGGGTCGTGTTCGGTGAGCAGGGTCATTGCCCCGGATGAGCCGGTAGTGCGCATCGAACCTATCCTCGTGTCGTGTGTGCCGGGTTGGCGAAGATGTCGTTGTTGAATGCAGCTTGACGAAGTTTAACGCGAACGGGCCGCAATACGGAGCATTTTCGTGGGCACGAAATGAGGGCTGCACCAGCCATCCTTCTGAAGTTTGTCCCGCGCCGGGCAAGCGTTTCAGCCGGATCGGGCGGCGCCGCGCCCGGTGCCCGGGCGGTGTTTCCGGCCGGGCAGGCGCGGTGCCGTGGTGCCGTCAGAAGCGGTCGGCGAGCCCCATCGCCGGGTCGCTGACCGAGTGGCGGCCGGTTTCGACGCGGCCGGCCACGCGGCGCGAGAAGCGCGCGTCGCTGTCGGCGGTGACGACGAAGTCGTACCAGTGGCCGGTCGAGTCGAGCTTCCAGTGCAGCTCCGACTGGCCGCCGGCGCGCACCGTGACGGTCCACGTCGTGCCCGCGTCGTTGCCGTGGCCGCGATCGTCGTTCGCGCCGCGGCCGGCCAGCGGGCCGTACACCTGGTTCGATTGCACCGTGAAGCGCACGGTGCTGCCGCCGTCGTTGCGCAACCGCAGATGCAGGTTGCCGCTCGCGCCCGCATAGCCGACCCGGATTTCCGGGTGCGGGGCGCGCGCATCGGCCAGCCGGGCGAGATCGCCGGTGAAGCGGCGGTGATAGCCGTTCGGGCCGAGCACCCACAGGTCATATTTGCCGCTGTCGTCGGCCAGCGCCGCCCAGTCGCCGCGCAGCGCCTTGCCCGGCTCCACGACGTAACGGCGCGGCACGCGGTCGAGGTGCAGCTTGTCGTAGACGTGGAACACCGCCGCCGCGCGGCCGGTGTTCGCGAACTTCAGCGTGACGGTGCCCTTGCCGGCATCGACCTGCGCGCTTGCATGCAGCTCGTACGGCAGCGCGCGCGACGGGCGCACGCCGGTGGCCTGCGCGGGCAGCGACGGCGTGGCCGGCGGCGTGATCTTCGGTGCGGCCTGCTGCGCGGCGCTCAATGCGTCGACCTGGCTTTTCGTCGTGCGGCCCGCGAGCGTCGGCAACGGTTCGTCGTTCGGCGCGCGGAAGTTGAACGCGCTCGTCAGGTCGCCGCACACCGCGCGGCGATACGCGCTGATCTGCGGCTCGACGACGCCGAAGCGCTTCTCGAGGAAGAGCAGCGTCGACGTATGGTCGAACACCTGCGAGTTGACCCAGCCGCCGCGGCTCCACGGCGACACGACCCACATCGGCACGCGCGGGCCCGGGCCGTACGGACGGCCGTCGGCCGCGGGCTGGCTCGACGTGGCCGGCGCGAAGTCGTGGTACTCGACGGCGACGTCGGTGTCCGCGAGTGTGTGGCCGCCCGCGAGCGAGCCGTCCGCGTTGCGCGACGGCACCGCCGGCGACGGCATGTGGTCGAAGAAGCCGTCGTTCTCGTCGTAGTTGATCAGCAGGGCGGTTTTGCTCCACACGTCCGGATTCGCGGTCAACGCGTCGAGCACCGCCTGCACGTACCACGCGCCCTGCGCGGGGCTCGACGGCCCCGGGTGTTCGCTGTACACCGACGGCGGGATGATCCACGACACTTCGGGCAGCGTGCCGTTGCGGATGTCGTCGCGGAACGTCTCGAGGAAGCCGTACGGCATCGTGTTGCCGAAGCCCTTCGCGAGCGGACTCAACGGATCGTCGATCGCCGGATCGTAGAACGCGCCGGCCGCCGTCACCGGCTGCGTGATGTCCGTCGACGCGACGTACGCGGGCCGGCGCGCGGCCGGCATCTGCTCGATGGCCGCGCGCCAGTGGCGAAAGCTCATCATCTCGTTGCAGCCGAAATTGTCGATCAGGCTCTGGTAGACCTTCCAGTGCACGCCGGCCTGCTGCAGCCGGTCCGCGTAGGTCGTCCACGTCCAGCCCTGGCTCGACGGGCCGATGTCGTTGCCGCCGTTGAACTGGTTGTTCAGCGCGGCGAGCTTCACACGGCTGCCGTCGGCCGGGCTGATGCCGTTCGGGCCGTTGGTGCCGCTCCAGTAGAACAGCCGGTTCGCGATCGTGCCCGTGTGCATCCCGCAGTGGTAGTGGTCGCACAGCGTGAACGCGTCGGCGAGCGCGCGCTGGAACGGCACTTCGGCGGCGTCGTAATAACCCATCGACAGCGGCGTCTTTGCATCGGGCCAGCGGTTCATCCGCCCATGGTCCCACGCGGCCTGCGCGTCGGCCCACGAGTGCGGCGTGCCGCCCGCGCGCTGCGCGTTGCCCTGGCTCGCGTCGAGGTGGTACGGCGTGAAGGTCGTCGCGGGCGTCGCTTTCGTGTAGGTCTGGTAGAACACGTCGCGGCCGTTCGGCGACGGCACCGCGAAGCGGTCGCCGTAACCGCGCACGCCCTTGAACGTGCCGAAGTAGCCGTCGAACGCGCGGTTCTCCATCATCAGCAGCACGACGTGCTTGACGTCCTTGATGGTCCCCGTTTCGTGAAACGCGGGAATCGCGAGCGCGCGGCGGATGCTCGGCGGAAACGCGGACAGCGCGGCGGCGGCGAGGCCGGAAGTGGCGGTCTGCTGGAGGAATGTGCGGCGTGACGTCATGGCGTTCTGATCCTGTGATGATGGGAGCGTTCGTGACTTCGTCTGGTTGCGCCCGTGTGTCGGCCCCCCCTCCGGGACCGTCCGCGATGCGTGTGCGTTCGAGTGCGTCGGCCGTTGCTCGATCCTGTGCGCCGCGCGCTCGTGATGCGCGGGGCGGGACGTCGGCACACGCCGGCCCGGCGCGTGCCGGGCAGGGCGGCGCCCAGTCTAGGGAGCGCAGATGACGTCGGCGTGATGCGGAAATGACATGCGTGACGTGCCGGTGACGTTGCGTGTGCAACCAATATGCGACGCGCCGTGACGACGTCGGCATGGTGAGAAATTACCGGTTTACCTTGAGATGAACGGTCAGGAATTGCCGATTGCATGAAACCTGCGTGACGCCGTGTGGTTGCGCATGCAACGGCATCGCGTTGTGTGGCGGCGGGCGGCAGCCGACGAAGCATGCGTGCAGCACGATGCGTCGTTGCGCCGACGACACATGAGCGCGCGTCAGCGATGCCCCATGTCATATCCATTCGAGAATTCGTTGGTTTTCAACCGGCCGCGCGAATCGTATCGTCGAGCGATTTGCCGGTCGTCGTAGTCGTCGTAGTCGTTGCAGTTGGCACGGTTGCGTGGTGTGTGCATGGCGCTGTCGGTCGTGGCTTTCCGCGTCGATGCCCGCGCGCCGTGCGCGGCCGATTCCGGCATGCGTGGTGCCATCCGTCGATGGCTTTCATTGTTTCGTCGCTTCGTCGTGTTTTCGCTTCGCCGCTTCGCGCGCATGGGACGGCCGTCGCTGACGTGCAGGCTCCGACCGTCGCGCGACGCCGCGTCCCGCAACCGTCTCTTTCAACGGAACCCGCCTTGATGAAAACCGTTCTCCGGAACCTGACCGCCGCCTGCCTGTTCGCCGCCGCGGGTGCGGCGTTCGCCACCACCGCGCCGCAGGGCGCCGCCGTATCGAGCCCGTCGGGCGACGGCGCGCATCTGCCGCCCGGCATCGCGTGGCAGCAGGGCGATGTCGATGCCGCGTTCGCGCTCGCGAAGCGCACCGGCAAGCCGCTGCTGCTCTACTGGGGCGCGGTGTGGTGTCCGTCGTGCAACCAGGTGAAGTCGACGATCTTCAGCCAGCAGGCATTCAAGACCCGCTCGTCGTTCTTCGTGCCCGTGTATCTCGACGGCGATACCGAAAGCGCGCAGAAGCTCGGCGAGCGCTTCAAGGTGCACGGCTATCCGACGATGATCCTGTTCCGCCCGGACGGCACCGAAGTGACGCGGCTGCCGGGCGAAGCCGATCTCGAGCGCTACATGCAGGCGCTGTCGCTCGGGATGACGGCCGCGCATCCGGTGCGGCAGACGCTCGCGACCGCGTTGAACGGCGGCGCGACGCTGACGCCGGACGAATGGCATCTGCTCGCCGACTATTCATGGGACACCGACGGCGCGCTGCCGGTGCCGGCCGATCGTGTCGCGGTGACGCTGCAGACGCTGTCGCAGCGGGCGCGCGCGGCCGGCGCGAAGGCGGATGCCGCGCGGTTCGCGCTGAAGTCGGCGGTGGTCGCGGCCTCGGACGATCCCGCGCAGGCCGGTGCGCTCGACAAGGCCGCGCTCGCCGATGCGCTGCGCGCGGTGCTGCGCGAGCCGGCGCTGGCGCGGGCCGATTCGGACGTGCTCGTCGCGGCGCCCGCGCGCGTGGTCGTCTACCTCGGCGTCGATGCCGCGCAGCGTGCGAAGCTGCGCGGCGCGTACGACACGGCGCTCGCGAGCCTGTCGACTGACACCACGCTGTCGTCGATCGACCGCCTGATGGCGCTGCACGGCCGCGTGCTGCTCGCGCGCGGCGACGCGCGCGCCGGCGCGCCGCTCGCTGCGCCGGCGCTGGTTGACACCGCACGCAAGCAGATTGCGGTGTCGGTGCAGGGCGCCGTGAACGCATACGAGCGGCAGGCGCTGGTCAGTGAAGCGGCCGATACGCTGACCGATGCGGGGCTGTACGACGAATCCGATGTCTTGCTGAAGGCCGAGTTGCCGCGTTCTGCGACGCCGTACTACTTCATGTCCGGACTGGCCGCGAATGCGAAGGCGCGCGGCGACAAGGCCGCAGCGCTCGACTGGTACCGGAAGGCGTACGACTCGGCAAGCGGACCGGCGACGAAGCTGCGCTGGGGCGCGACCTACTTCGCGAATGCGGTCGCGCTGGCGCCGGACGATTCGGCGCGGATCGAGGCGATCGCCGCGAGCGTGCTCGCGCAGGCCGGCAGGACCAAGGATGCGTTTTATGGGGCGAACCTGCGTGCGCTGACCAAGGTCGTCACGCAACTGAACCGCTGGCGCGGCGGCGGCGCGCACGATGCGTCGGTCAGGTCGGTCGTGAGGCAGTTCGACGGGGTGTGCGCGAAGCTGCCTGCGGGCGATCCGCAGGCAGCGGCATGCGCGAAATTGATTCAGCCGGTGAAGGCGTAATGATGTGAGGGCGCGCGCCCGGGCGCATCGTTACGGCGATTACCGGCCGGACTCAGACGATGTGCCGCGATCGCTGCCATACCCGGCACGCTGCTGGCTGGCAATCTTCGCTTCGGCGGAAACGATGCTGGCCGGATAGAACCAGTCGCTCGGCTGGAAGCCGGCTTGCTTGAGCGCCTTCACTTCGGCGTGGACCTGCGCGCGCGTGAGCGGCGGGTTCGACTGCGCTTGCGCGGCGAGCGGGGCGGATACGGCCAGGGCAATGGCAGCTGCACGAATCAGGCGCTTCATGATCGGGACCTCCATGTTGTCGACCGGGCGGCCGGCCTTCGTTCGACGAAGCGGCAGCGGTTGAAAACAGTGTAGGCCCGGCCCCGCGCGGGAAAAATGCGATCGCTCCCAACGCAGTGTTCTGCTGCCGGCAACAATGGGCGGGTCGGGGCGGGGGGGGGGGGGGGAGGCCGCCCCCGCCGCCGGCCTGAACCAGCGCCGGCGGGTTGTAAAACGCGGTAACGAAGAAAAACCCCCCCCGCTTGTTAACCGGGGACCCGAA
>NZ_QTPQ01000017.1:0-144709 GCF_003853425.1 Burkholderia sp. Bp9140 | reverse complement strand
CGCCCGCTTGCGGGCGCGTGACTGCGGAGTGGAGGAAGCCGCCTGCGCGGCTTCCGGCGGGACTCGAAGGGCTGCGCGTGTACGCGCAGCCGCGGCCTGCAGGATGTAGGCGAGTCCCGTCCGCTCCGCCAGAAAATGAAGAAGACCGCCTTGCGCGGATTTTTTCATTTGCATCGCTGGTTGCGCCCGTTCGTTGCGCACCTGCTTTTCTCCCGTGCCACCCCGTATGTTGTAATATCGGACGTTTTGTCCAATTTTCCCGTCACGCATGCTCGATTTCTTTCGTAATCACCAGCGCCTGATGATGGCGCTCCTGCTCCTGATCGTGTTGCCGGGGCTGGGTTTCGTCGGGATCCAAGGCTTCCGCGGCTTCTTCGACGACAGTGCGAACGTCGCGGCGGTCAACGGGCACAAGATCACGCGGGTCGAATTCGACGGCGCGTTCCGCCAGCAGATCGACCAGGCGCGCCAGGCGCTCGGCGGGCAGTTCGACATCAAGATGTTCGATACGCCCGAACATCGCAAGCAGGTGCTCGACGGCCTGGTCCAGCAACGCGTGCTGGCCGACGAGACGCAGCGCCTGCACCTGACCGCATCCGACAACGCCGTGCGCGACGCGCTGATGGGCGACCCGATGATCGCGTCGCTGAAGAAGCCCGACGGTTCGATCGATGTCCAGCGCTATGCGCAACTGCTGTCGTTCCAGGGGATGACGCCCGAGCAGTACCAGGAGCGCGTGCGCTACAGCCTCTCGCTGCAGCAGATTCCGGCGAGCATCGTGGCGAGCGCATTCACACCCAAGGGCCCGGCGCAACGCCTGTCGGAACTGGCCGCGCAACAGCGCGACGTGCAGGCGCTCGTGCTGAAGACGAGCGACTACGCGGCGAAGGTACAGCCGACCGCCGCGCAGCTCACCGCGTACTATGACGCGCACAAGCAAAGCTTCGCGACGCCGGAAACCGCGACGATCCAGTATCTCGTCTATTCGCCGGCAGCGGCCGCCGCGAGCGCGCAGCCGACCGATGCGGACATCAAGAAGTTCTACGACGACAACCCGACGCACTTCCGCTCGGAAGCACAGGTGCGCGTGAGCCACATCTTCATCGCCGCGGCGAGCGATGCAAGCGCGGCTGACAAGGCGGCCGCGAAGGCGAAGGCCGAGCAGCTGCTGGCCGACGTGAAGGCGCATCCGGACCAGTTCGCGCAGTTCGCGCAGAAGAGCTCGCAGGATGCGCCGTCGGCCGCGAAGGGCGGCGATCTCGGCTTCATCACGCGCGGCTCGACGGCGGGCGGCAAGGCGTTCGACGATGCGGCGTTCGCGCTGAAGCAGGGCGACGTGAGCGGTATCGTGCAATCGGATCTCGGCTTCCATATCCTGAAGGCGACGGAGGTGAAGCCGTCGGTGGTCAAGCCGTTCGCGGACGTGAAGGACCAGATCGCAGTCGACCTGAAGCAGCAGTACGCAGCGAAGGCGTTCTCGGACAATGCGGAAGGCTTCACGTCGACCGTGTATGAGAAGGCGAAGACGCTGCAGCCGGCCGCCGACAAGTACAAGCTGACGATCCAGACTGCCACGGTCACGCCGACGCCGAATCCGCAACTGCCGCCGACGAGCCCGCTGAACAATCCGAAGTTCCTCGCCGCCGTGTTCGCGAACGATTCGGTGAAGAACCAGAACAACACGCAGGCGATCGACGTGGGCAACAACACGCTGATCTCGGCGCGCGTGACCGACTACAAGCCGGGTGCCGTGCCGGCGCTCGACACGATCAAGGACGTGGTGCGTCAGAAGGTCGTCGCCGAGCAGGCCGCGGAACTCGCGAAGAAGGACGGTGCGGCGAAGCTGGCCGAGCTGCAGAAGTCGAAGTCGGCCGATGGCTTCACGACCGCGCAGAAGGTGTCGCGCACGCAGTCGCAGGGCTTGACGCCGGCAGCGCTGAGCGCCGTCTACAAGGTCGATGCGAAGACGCTGCCGGCGTACGTCGGTGTCGATCTCGGTGCGGGCGGCTACGCGATCTATCGCGTGAACGCGGTGATCGCGGGGACGGCCGTCGATCCGCAGCAGCTCGCGGCCGCGCAGCAGCAGATGGCGCAGGTCGAAGCGCAAAGCGAAGGCGAAGCGTATCTCGCCGCGCTGCGCGACCGCTCGAAGGTGAAGCTGTACGGCACCACGCAGAGCCAGTCGCAGGACGGCGGCAACTAAGTGGCAATTTAGCGAAGCGCCGTTCACGGTTTCGCACGAAACAATGAAAAGCCCCGCTTCGAGCGGGGCTTTTTGTTTTCCGGCGGCGAGGCGTCAGGTCAGCCGCGCGGCTTGCCGAGCAGCGGCTTCAGCGCCGGCCAGACGTTGTCGAGCAGGATGCCCTGCGCCTGCTGTGCGGGATGCATCTGGTCCGACTGGAACATCTCCGGCTTGTTCTCGATGCCGGCCAGCAGGAACGGCACGAGCGGCACGCCGAGTTCCTTCGACAGCCGTGTATAGACCGCGTGGAATTTCTGCGTGTAGTCGGGCCCGTAGTTGGGCGGCACGTACATGCCGACCAGCACGACCTTCGCGCGCGCTTGCCGCGCATCGGCGATGATGTCGCGCAGGTTCTGCTCGGTCGTCGCGAGCGGCACGCCGCGCAGCGCATCGTTCGAGCCGAGCTCGACGACGACGATCGACGGCTTGAGCCGTTGCAGCACCGCAGGCAGTCGTGCGCGGCCGCCGCTCGTGGTGTCGCCGCTGACGCTCGCGTTCGCGACGCTATAATCGATTCGCTCGGTCGCGAGCCGTTGCCGCAGCAGCGCAACCCAGCCGGTGTCGCGCGGCAGCCCGAATTCGGCCGACAGGCTGTCGCCGAGCACGACGAGCGCGGGCTGGCCCGATGTCGGGGCCGCCGTCGTCGCGGCACGTGCGGGCATGGTTGTTGCGACCAGGGTACCCAGGAGCGCGGCGAGCGCCACGCGTCTTTTCCAGCGGAATGTCGTGTCCATGTTCAAGATTACCGATCCGATCATCGAAGTCCATGACGTGTGCAAGCGAGTTGCCGATGCAACGGGCGAGCTGACGATCCTCGACGGCATCACGCTCGCCGTGCAGCCTGGCAGCAGCCTCGCGATCGTCGGTGCATCGGGGTCGGGCAAATCGACGCTGCTCGGCCTGCTTGCGGGGTTGGACAGTGCAACGAGCGGCACGGTTCGCCTGCTCGGCCGCGCGCTCGACCCGCTCGACGAGGACGAGCGCGCCGCGCTGCGCAACGGCGCGGTCGGGTTCGTGTTCCAGTCGTTCCAGTTGATGCCGCACCTGACAGCACTCGAGAACGTGATGCTGCCGCTCGAGCTGCAGGGCGGGATCAGTGCGCGCGACGCGGCCGATCGTGCCCGCGCGCTGCTCGTGCAGGTCGGTCTCGGCGGGCGCACCGCGCATTATCCGAAACTGCTGTCGGGCGGCGAGCAGCAGCGTGTCGCGCTCGCGCGCGCATTCGTCACGCATCCGGCGATCCTGTTCGCCGACGAACCGACCGGCAGCCTCGATGCGGCCACGGGCCACGCGGTCATCGACCTGATGTTCGAACTGAACCGCACGCACGGCGCGACGCTCGTGCTCGTCACGCACGATGCCGAACTCGCGCGGCGCTGCGCGACGACGATCACCATCGACGCCGGACGCATCGTCGCGCCGCAAGCGGTATAGCGCGAGACTGAATTCCTGCCGGCCGCACAGGGCGGATCGCCCGTGCGGCCGGCATGCGTTCGACGCTGTCGCGTCTCAGCGCTTGAGCGCCGCTCGCGCGCGCTCGATCAGCGCGGTCGTCGACGAATCGTGCTTCGCGGGATCGACCGACTCCGCCGACAGGTCGGCTTCGACGACCTTGCCGAGAATCTTGCCGAGCTCGACACCCCACTGGTCGAACGGATTGATGTCCCACACCGTCGCCTGCACCAGCACCTTGTGCTCGTAGAGCGCGATCAGCGCGCCGAGCGTGCGCGGCGTCAGCGCGTCCACCAGCAGCGTCGTCGTCGGGCGGTTGCCGGGGAACGTCAGGTGCGGCGCGAGCGCTTCCTTGCCGGGGCCGGCGACCTTGCGCGCTTCGTCGAGCGTGCGGCCGAGCATCAGCGCTTCGCTCTGCGCGAAGCAGTTCGCGAGCAGCTTCGGATGATGGCTCGCGAGCGAATGCTCGGGCGTGAGCACCGCGATGAAGTCGATCGGCACGATCGTCGGGCCCTGGTGCAGCATCTGGAAAAACGCATGCTGGCCGTTGGTGCCCGGCTCGCCCCACGTGACGGCCGACGTCGGGTAGTCGACGAACCTGCCGTCCAGGCGCGCGGACTTGCCGTTGCTTTCCATCTCGAGCTGCTGCAGGTACGACGGCAGGTAGTGCAGCGCTTCCGAATACGGCGCGACGAGATAGCTCTGCGAGCCGAAGAAGTTGCGATACCAGATGCCGATCAGGCCGAGCAGCACCGGCAGGTTGCGCTCGAGCGGCGCGTCGCGGAAATGGCGGTCCATGTCGTTCGCGCCGGCGAGCAGTTCGTCGAACTGCTCGGGCCCGATCGCGATCATGATCGACAGGCCGACCGCCGACCACAGCGAGTAGCGGCCGCCGACCCAGTCCCACATTTCGAACACGTTGTCCGCGGCGATGCCGAACTTCACGACTTCGGCCGGGTTCGCCGACACGCCGACGAAGTGCTTCGCGAGCGCGTCCTCGGGGCAGCCGCGCGCGACGAACCAGTCGCGCAGCGAGCGTGCGTTCGTCATCGTCTCGAGCGTCGTGAAGGTCTTCGACACGATGATCGCGAGCGTTGCTTCCGGGTCGACCTGTTCGAGCACGCGCGCGAGATCGGCGCCGTCGACGTTCGACACGAAGTGGGTCGAGATGTCCGGGCTCGCGACGTGATGCAGCGCGTGCGTGACCATCTTCGGCCCGAGGTCCGAGCCGCCGATGCCGATGTTGATCACGTGGCGGATGCGCTTGCCGGTGTAGCCGGTCCACGCGCCGCTGCGCACGGCGCGTGCGAAGGTCGCCATCTTCGCGCGCTCGGCGCTGATCTGCGCATGGAACGGCGCGTGCGGGTCGGTCGCGCGCAATGCCGTGTGCAGCGCGGCGCGGCCTTCGGTCGGGTTGACGATCTCGCCGGCGAACATCGCGTCGCGGCGCGCTTCGACGCCCGCTTCGCGGGCCAGCTGCACGAGCAGGCGCAGCGTGTCGTCGTTGATGCGGTTCTTCGAGAAGTCGGCCGCGAGGCCGCCGCCCGGGACCGTGAAGCGTTCGGCACGGGTCGGCGCGCGGTCGTTTTCCGGCGCGAACCAGTCGCGCAGCCGCGCATGGCGGATCTGTTCGAAGTGGGATTGAAGGGCAGTCCAGGCGGGGAGCGAATTCAGCGTCATGGCGGTTCGAGTGAAGCGTGAATCGGGAGGAATGCCGCGCCGGCGCATCGGATCGGAAGGCCGGCGGACGAGCGGGCCCGCCGTGCGGCGGGGCACTCAGTATAGCGGCGTTATATGTCGGCGCGCGGCGACGGGTAAAAAAGGCGATTGATCAGCGTGCGCACCATCGGCGCGAGCTCGCCCGCGGTGAGGCCGGCCGGGCCCGTACCGTTCGCGCTCAACGTGTCGGCCGCGAGGCCGTGCAGGTACACGCCCGCGAGCGCGGCTTCGTACGGGGCGACGCGCTGCGCAAGCAACGCGCCGATCAGGCCGCCGAGCACGTCGCCGGTGCCGCCCGTGGCGAGCGCGGCGTTGCCGGTCGGGTTGATCGTCAGGCGGCCGTCGGGCGCCGCAATCACCGTGCCCGAGCCTTTCAGCACGACGATGCTCGCGTAGCGCGCGGCCAGCGCCTGGGCCGCGGCAAGCCGGTCGTGCTGCACCGTCGCGGTATCGGTGCCGAGCAGCCGCGCTGCCTCGAGCGGATGCGGCGTCAGCACGCACGCGAGGCCGCGCGCGCCGCGGGCCGCAATGGCGGCCGCGAGCTCGGCGTGCGTCGCGACGAGGTTCAGCGCGTCGGCGTCGAGCAGTGTCAGGGCGTCGTGCGCGAGCACGTCGTGCACGAGGGTTGCCGCGGCCTCGCGCGTGCCGAGGCCGCAGCCTGCCGCGATCGCGGACATCGCAGCGAGGTCGAGGCCGTCGGCCGGATGCAGCATCAGCTCGGGAAACGGCGGATCGTACGGCGGCGCGCCGGCGCCGAGAAAGCCGACATGCACCTTGCCCGTACCCGCGAACAGCGCGGCACGCGCGGCGAGGATCGGCGCGCCGCACATGCCGGTGTCGCCGCCGAGCACCGCCAGGCTGCCGAACGTGCCCTTGTGCGATGCGAACGCGCGGGCGGGCAGCGCGGCGGCGAACCGGGCCGGTGCATTCAGCACGACGGCCGGCGCGGCGGGCGGTGCGACGTCGAGCGACGCGATGTCGATCTCGCCGGCGAGATCGCGGCCGTCGCCGGTGTAAAGGCCCGGCTTCGCACCGATGAAGGTGAGCGTATGCGTTGCGGCGACCGCCACGCCCGCGCCGACGATCCGGCCCGTGTCGCTGTCCAGTCCGCTCGGCACGTCGAGCGCGAGCACGCGGCCGCCGTTTCGGGTGCGCGCGGCGATGCGCGCGGCCTGGGCGGCGAACGGACCGTCGAGCGCGCGGCCGAGGCCGATGCCGAACAGCCCGTCGACGACCCATGCGTAATCGTCGAGCGATGCCGGCGGTTCGGCGGACAGCGGCACGCCGGCCGCGCGCGCGAGGCCGAGCGCCCATTGCGCATCCTCCGGCTTGACCGGCACCGGCATCCACGCCTGCGTCGCGACGCCGAGCTGCTGCAACTGCGCGGCGGCCACCAGCGCGTCGCCGCCGTTGTTGCCGGGGCCGACCGCGAACCAGACCGGGCGTTCGTCGCCGGCGACCCGCTCGGACAGCCAGCGCGCGGCGGCGGCGCCTGCGCGGCCCATCAGCGTGTGCGGCGGCAGTTCGGCGGTTGCGGCGGTCTCGGCCGCGCGCAGGTCGGCGACGCGCAGCAGCGCAAGCGGGGCGGAGTCGGGAAGCGGGCGGGCATTCGTCATCGCGGGGTCATGGCAGCGGGGAGTGAGCCGCCCCGGGACGGGCCCGCGGCGGTCAGGTCGTGAAGCGTGCGGCGCTCAGCGCGGCGAGCGTGTCGGCGGGCCACGTCTGCGTGTCGCCGCCCAGGCAGTCGGTCACCACTTTAGCAGACCCGCACGCGAGGCCCCAACCGGCCGGCCCGTGGCCGAAATTGACGAACACGCGCGGATGCGGGGTCGGACCGACGACCGGCAGGCCGTCCGGCGACAGCAGCTGCGTGCCCTGCCAGGACAACGCGGCGGAAATCTTCGCCGCGCCCGGCACCCAGTCGTGGACGGCCTGGCCGAGCAGCGCGAGCGCGGCCTCGGACAGCGGCTCGGGGAGCGGCTTCGCGGTGTCGGCGAGGCTCTGCAGCACGGCGCCGCCGCCGACGCGCAGCCGCTGGTGGGTGCGTGTGATCGAGATCCGCTTGATCGAATCGACCACGCTCAGGTGCGGTGCATGTTCCTCGTACGCGACCGGCGCGGTCAGCGTATGGGCGCGGACCGGATGCAGCGGCAGCCGCCAGCCGAGCCGCTCCAGCAGCGGCAGGCTGCCGGCGCCGGCGGCGACCACGATCGCGTCGGCCGACATCACGTCGACCTCGCGCGCCTTCGCTGCGTGCCGGCCGCCGGCCGGCGGTGTGAGCTCGACCGCGGCGCGGCCGGTGTCGACGCGGATCGCGGCGACGTCCGCGCCGAAGCGGAACTGCACGCCGTGCTCGTCGAGCGTCTGCTTGACCAGCTTCGCGAACAGCGGGCAGTTCCCGGTGCGCTCGGTCTCCAGCAGCACGCCGCCGGCGAAGCCGGGCTCGGCCGGCACCGACGGCTCGAGTGCCGCGCATTCGTCGGCGGTGAGCACGCGGTACGGCTGGTCGAGCGTGCGCAGCAGGTCGAGCGCGGGCTGCATGGCTTCCCAGTCGCGCGGATCGCGCACGACATGCAGGATTCCGGGCTTCTGCTCGAATTCGAGCTCGAAGCGTGCTTCGATGTCGGCGAGGGTTTCGCGCGACGCGTCGATCAGCGGGCGCAGCCGCGCATACTGCGCGGCGAATGCGCCGGGCTCGCGCAGCGCGGCGAGCTGCTTGACGAAGCGGCGCACGCCGCCGTTGAAGCCCGGCTTGTAGACGATGCCGGTGTCGCGCGGCTGGCGCTGGCGCATGAAGGTCGGGCCGAACCAGACGTCGAGCGGGCTCGGCAGCAGCGTGCCGCCGTCGCCGTAGGTCGCGCCCTGCGCGACGGTCGCGTGGCGTTCGACCACGCACACGCGATGGCCGGCCGCGCGCAGCTGGTAGGCGGTGGCGACGCCGCTGATTCCGCCGCCGATGACGATGACATCCATGGATTGCTTCGATGACGGGCGGCGCGCACGCCGCCCGGTGAGAATTCGCTGACGGGCCCCCGGCCCGGTGAACCGGGAATGATAGCGCCAAAATCGCGCCAACCGGCGCCACGCGATGCCATCCGCTTCCGCCGCCGTGCGGTCGCCGGCTGCCGCGGCCGTGCACGCAGGCGTGGCAGGCGCGGCGGGCGGTTGGGGGCGGCGGGCGCCGGCGCACCGTCGCGGTGCGTGACGGGTGCCGATCAGCCGGTCTGGGGCGACCGACTTCCGGGTATAATTACGGCCTTCCTTTCGCCCCACGTCGCCACCTCGCGCGACTCATCGACGTCAGTCCAGCCCATGGCTCACTTCTCGTGTTTTCCCGGCGCTTCGGCCCTCTCCGATTTCCGTCAAACCCGTCTGCTCGACACGCTCAGGCAAATCGACGCCAACATCGTCGCGGTGCGCGGCCAGTTCCTGCACTTCGTCAATGCGGCCGAGCCGCTGTCGGCGGACGACAGCGCCCGCATCGACGCGCTGATGCACTACGGCGCGCCGTTCGGACCGGCGGCCGAGAAGGGGACGGCCGAGACCTTCGTCGTGCTGCCGCGCTTCGGCACGGTTTCGCCGTGGGCGAGCAAGGCGACCGACATCGCGCAGCACTGCGGCCTCACGCAGGTGCGCCGCATCGAGCGCGGCGTCGAATTCACGGTCACGCTGAAGTCGGGCCTGCTCGGCGGCAAGAAGGCGTTGTCCGACGACGCGCGCGCCGCGGTGGCAGCCGCGCTGCATGACCGGATGACCGAAAGCGTGGTCGCCGCGCGCGACGACGCGAAGCACCTGTTCGACGAACTGCCGGCCAGGCCGCTCGCGACCGTCGACGTGCTGGGCGTCGGCCGCGCCGCGCTCGAGCGCGCGAACGTCGAGCTGGGCCTCGCGCTCGCCGACGACGAGATCGACTACCTGGTCGACGCGTTCCGCAAGCTCGAGCGCAACCCGACCGACGTCGAGCTGATGATGTTCGCGCAGGCGAACAGCGAGCACTGCCGCCACAAGATCTTCAACGCGCAGTGGACGATCGACGGGCAAGCGCAGGACATGTCGCTGTTCGCGATGATCCGCAACACCGAGAAGCTGAGCCCGCAGGGCACGATCGTCGCGTATTCGGACAACTCGTCGATCATGGTCGGCGCCGAAGCCGAGCGCTGGTTCCCGCGCAACGCGGGCGCGGCCGGCGAGCCGGGCGAACGTTATGGTCGTCATACCGAGCTCACGCACACGCTGATGAAGGTCGAGACGCACAACCACCCGACGGCGATCTCGCCGTTCCCGGGCGCGGCGACCGGCGCGGGCGGCGAGATCCGCGACGAAGGCGCGACGGGCCGCGGCGCGCGTCCGAAGGCCGGCCTCACGGGCTTCACCGTGTCGAACCTCGACCTGCCTGACGCACGCCAGTCGTGGGAAAACGCCCGCGACGCGGCGCAACCGGTCGGCGGGCGCAACCCGAACGACGCGCACGGCCCGTACGGCCGCCCGGACCGCATCGCGTCGCCGCTGCAGATCATGATCGACGGCCCGCTCGGCGGCGCCGCGTTCAACAACGAATTCGGCCGTCCGAACCTCGGCGGCTACTTCCGCGTGTACGAGCAGAATGTCGGCGGCCAGGTGCGCGGCTATCACAAGCCGATCATGATCGCGGGCGGCCTCGGCAACATCGCGGATCAACACACGCACAAGCACGACGTGCCGGCCGGCTCCCTGCTGATCCAGATCGGCGGCCCCGGCATGCGGATCGGCATGGGCGGCGGCGCGGCGAGCTCGATGGCGACCGGCGCGAACACGGCCGAACTCGACTTCGACTCGGTGCAGCGCGGCAACCCGGAAATCGAGCGGCGCGCGCAGGAAGTGATCAACGGCTGCTGGCAGCTCGGCGCGGAAAACCCGATTCTGAGCATCCACGACGTCGGCGCGGGCGGCCTGTCGAACGCGTTCCCCGAGATCGTCGACGGCGCGGGCAAGGGCGCGCGCTTCGAACTGCGCAAGGTCGCGCTCGAGGAATCGGGCCTGTCGCCGCGCGAAATCTGGTCGAACGAGGCGCAGGAGCGCTACGTGCTGGCGATCGCACCGGCCGACCTGCCGCGCTTCGAGGCGATCTGCGCGCGCGAGCGCTGCCCGTTCGCGGTGGTCGGTGTCGCGACCGACGAACGCCAGCTGAAGCTCGTCGACGACGAAGCGACGGGCGTCGACGAATACCCGGTCGACATGCCGATGGAAGTGCTGCTCGGCAAGCCGCCGCGCATGCACCGCGACGTCGCGCGCGTCGCGACCGAGCGCGCGCCGGTCGACGTGACGGGTATCGCGCTGTCGGAAGTCGCGGTCGACGTGCTGAAGCACCCGACGGTCGGCAGCAAGTCGTTCCTGATCACGATCGGCGACCGTTCGGTCGGCGGCACGTCGGTGCGCGACCAGATGGTCGGCCCGTGGCAGGTGCCGGTGGCCGACTGCGCGGTGACCGCGCTCGACTACGCGGGCTTCAAGGGCGAGGCGATGACGATGGCCGAGCGCACGCCGCTCGCGGTGATCGACGCGCCGGCATCGGGCCGCATGGCCGTCGGCGAGGCGATCACGAACATCGCGAGCGCGCCGATCGCGTCGCTCGACAAGCTGAAGCTGTCGGCGAACTGGATGGCCGCATGCGGCACGGCCGGCGAGGACGCCGCGCTGTTCGACACGGTCAAGGCGATCGGCATGGAACTGTGCCCGGCGCTCGGGATCGGCATTCCGGTCGGCAAGGACTCGCTGTCGATGAAGACCAAGTGGGACGAGCAGGGCGTCGCGAAGGAAGTGGTGTCGCCGGTGTCGCTGATCATCTCCGCGTTCGCGCCGGTCGAGGACGTGCGCCGCCACCTGACGCCGCAACTGCGCCGCATCGCGGACGCGGGCGACAGCGTGCTGATCGCGATCGATCTCGGCCGCGGCAAGAACCGGATGGGCGGCAGCATCTTCGCGCAGGTCACGCAGCAGGTCGGTGATGCGACGCCGGACGTCGACGATCCGGAAGACCTGAAGCGCTTCTTCAATGCGATCCAGTCGCTCAACGCGCAGGACAAGCTGCTCGCGTACCACGACCGCTCGGACGGCGGCCTGTGGGCGACGGTCTGCGAAATGGCGTTCGCGGGTCACGCGGGCGTGTCGCTGAACGTCGACATGCTGACGCTCGACCCGCATCACGAATCCGACTACGGCGACGCGAAGGACTGGGCGAAGCAGACGAGCGGCCGCCGCGAGGATCGCACGCTGCGCGCGCTGTTCTCGGAAGAGCTCGGCGCCGTCGTGCAGGTGCGCGCGGCCGATCGCGACGCGGTGCTCGGCGCGCTGCGCGAGTGCGGCCTGTCGGCGTGCTCGCACGTGATCGGCACGGTCAACGATCGCGACGTGATCGAGGTGTACCGCGACGCGAAGAAGGTCTTCGACGCGCCGCGCGCCGAACTCCATCGCGCATGGGGCGAAGTGAGCTGGCGCATCGCGCGCCTGCGCGACAATCCCGCGTGTGCGGATGCCGAATACGACACGCTGCTCGATGCGGCCGACCCGGGCATCTCGCCGGTGCTGACGTTCGATCCGGCCGACGACATCGCCGCGCCGTTCATCGCGACGGGCGCCCGCCCGCGCGTCGCGATCCTGCGCGAGCAGGGCGTGAACTCGCACCTCGAAACGGCGTACGCGTTCGACCGCGCGGGCTTCGATGCGCACGACGTGCACATGAGCGACCTGCTGGCCGGCCGTGCGACGCTCGCCGATTTCGCGGGCGCGGTGGCATGCGGCGGCTTTTCGTACGGCGACGTGCTGGGTGCCGGCGAAGGCTGGGCGAAGACGATTCGCTTCAACGCGAATCTCGCCGACATGTTCTCGGCCTTCTTCGCGCGTCCCGACACGTTCGCGCTCGGCATCTGCAACGGTTGCCAGATGCTGTCGAGCCTCGCGTCGATGATCCCGGGTGCGGAAGCGTGGCCGAAGTTCACGCGCAACAAGTCCGAGCAGTTCGAGGCGCGCTTCTCGTTCGTCGAGGTCGAGAAGTCGCCGTCGATCTTCTTCGCGGGGATGGAAGGCTCGCGGATTCCGGTGGCGGTCGCGCACGGCGAAGGCTATGCGGACTTCTCGCAGCAGGGCGACATCGATCGCGTCGCGGTTGCGATGCGCTACGTCGACCACCGCGGCGAAGCGACCGAGCGCTATCCGTTCAACCCGAACGGGTCGCCGGCCGGCATCACGTCGGTCACGACGGCCGACGGCCGCTTCTCGGTGCTGATGCCGCACATGGAGCGCGTGCATCGCACGGTCACGATGAGCTGGCACCCGGAAGGCTGGGACGAAGCGAGCCCGTGGATGCGCGTGTTCCGTAACGCGCGCCGCTGGATCGGCTGATGTTCGATCCGCACGCACCGGTCGAGATCGTCACGCTGCGCGACGAACGCGCGAGCGACGTCGATGCGATCGGTCGCGTGCTCGCGACCGCGTTCGCGGACGAGCCGCGGCACGGGCAGTTCGAGCGGCAGATCGTCGACGCGCTGCGCGCGGACGGCGCACTTGGCGTATCGCTCGTCGCGGAGCGTGATGACCGCGTGATCGGCCACGTCGCGTTCTCGCCGGTGTCGATCGGCGGCGAGCCGGCCGGCAGCCACGCGTGGTACGGGCTTGCGCCGCTCGCGGTGCTGCCCGAGTGCCGGCGCCAGAGCATGGGTGCGGGGCTCGTGCGCACGGGGCTCGACGCGTTGCGCCGGCTCGGTGCGCGCGGCTGCGTCGTGCTCGGCGATCCCGCGTACTACGCGCGTTTCGGCTTCGTGCCGTCCGGCGATCTCGTGTTCCCCGGCGCGCCGCCCGGGTATTTCCTCGCGCTGGCGTTCGATGCCGCCGCGCCGCGGCCGTCGGGTGAGGTCCGCTATCACGCGGCGTTCTATCCGGCATAGCGGTTCGCTGCGCCGCGCGGACGTGATTCCGCCGTTCCGAAAAGCCGCCTCGAAGCGGCTTTTTCTTTGCGCAGCCGCCGTGTCGATCGACTGATCACACGCGCGCATGAAAAAGAAAAAGGCCGCTCCGGGGAGCGGCCTTGGCGTGGGCGAACGTCGCCGACGTTACTGGATCTTCGCCTGCTGGCGCAGGCCTTCCTCGAACGCCTGCAGCTTCTGCTGCACGAGCTGCTGCGCGATCTGCGCCTTCACCTGGTCGAACGGCGGCGGGGCGACGTCGCGGGTGTCGTCGACACGGATGATGTGCCAGCCGAACTGCGTCTTCACCGGCGTGTCGGTCATCTGGCCTTTCTGCAGCTTCTGCGCGGCCGCCGCGAATTCCGGTACGTATGCCTTCGGGTCGGACCAGTCGAGGTCGCCGCCGTTCTTGCCCGAACCCGGATCCTTCGAGTACTGCTTTGCCAGATCCTCGAACTTCGCGCCGCCCTTGATCTTCGCGATCAGGTCCTTCGCCTGCTGCTCGCTGTCGACGAGGATGTGGTGCAGGTGGTACTCGCGGTTGCCGCCGGCGCCCTTCACGAGCTCGTCATAGCGCGCCTTCACTTCCGCGTCGGTCGGCTGGTTCTTCTTCAGGAAGCTCTCGATCATCGAGCGCAGCACGACCGTCTGCTGCGCGACGGCGACCTGCGCCTTCACGTCCGGACGGTTCGGGATGCCTTCGCGGATTGCTTCCTGCATCAGGATTTCGCGGTTCACGAGTTCCTGGCGCACGGCCTGCTGCAGTTGCGGGCTGTCGGTCTGGCCTTGCTGGACGAGCTGCGCGACCATCGCATCGGCGCGCGACTTCGGAATCGGCGTGCCGTTGACGACGGCGATGTTCTGGGCGAATGCCGGTGCCGCTGCAAAAGCAGCCGCCGCGACCCACAGGCGGGGGGATTTCAGGATCATCGGGAATTCCTGTTGAGACTAGATTGAAGATTCGTTGAATTCTTCGGGCGTGTAAGCCACGATCGCGAGCGCGTGAATGCCGCGCTGCATCGCATCAGCGAGCGCATCATACACCAGCCGGTGCCGCGCGACGCGCGGCTTGCCCGCGAAGGCGGCCGACACGATCGTGACCGTGTAGTGGCCGCCGGCGGCCGCGCCGGCGTGGCCCGCGTGCTGCGCGCTGTCGTCGCGCACCGCGAGCGACAGCGGCGCGAGCGACGCGGTGAGGCGCGCTTCGATCAGCGCGATGCGCTCGTCGGGCGAGGCGTCGAGAAAGGCGTCGGTCATGTCATTCGTCCTTCAGGTACTTCGTGAGCCACAGGCTCTGCAGGATGATGAACACGACCATCGCGCCCGTCGTGCCGAACAGCTTGAAGTTCACCCACTGCGATTCGGTGTAGTTGTGCACCACGTACAGGTTCGCGACGCCGAGCATCGCGAAGAACAGCGCCCACGCGACGTTCAGCTTGTCCCACACGGGGTGCGGCAGCGTGAGCTGCTTGCCCATCATCTTCTCGATCAGGTTGTTGCCGAACGCATAGCGCGCGGCCAGCAGCCCGATCGCAAACAGCCAGTACAGCACAGTCGGTTTCCATTGAATGAATTTTTCGTCATGCAGGACGAGGGTGGCGCCGCCGAAGACGACGATCACGCCGAGACTGACCCACAGCATCGTGTCGACCTTCCGGTGCCGGAAGGCGACCCACGCGACCTGGGCCAGCGTCGCGACGATCGCGACGGCGGTGGCGGTGAAGATGCCCCAGACCTTGAAGGCGGCGAAAAACAGGATGATCGGAAACAGATCGAACAGGAATTTCATGGCGCTCGCAGCTGCGTGAAAGGCTGCATCGCGCGGCCTTTCACCGTTGTGGGGACCCGCCGCGCGCCACCGTCCGGGATCGGGGCAGCCGGCAAGGCTGCCCGACCGATCCGTCCGGCGCCGCTCATTCGTTTTCGGGTCGGGACTCGAAGTTTAACGCAGCCGAATTGATGCAGTACCGCAAACCGGTCTGGTCGCGCGGACCGTCCTCGAACACGTGGCCGAGATGCGCGCCGCAATGGTTGCAGCGGACCTCGACGCGCACCATTCCGTGCGAGCGGTCGATCTTCTCGTCGATCACCTCGCCGTTGAGCGGCTTGAAGTAGCTGGGCCAGCCGCAGCCCGAATGGAATTTCGCGCCGGATTCGAACAGCGGCGTGCTGCAGACGACGCATGTGTAGATGCCGGCGTCCTCGGTGTCGGTGTATTCGCCGGTGAACGCGCGCTCGGTCGCCGCGTGCTGCGTGACCTCGTACTGCATCGGCGTGAGCCGGCGGCGCAGTTCGGCGTCGTCCTTCTGGTAAGGGAAGGTCTTGTCGTCGGAATCGTGTGACATGTGGGAGTTCTCCTGATCGGTCGGTCGGGTCGTGCGGGTCACGACGAGCAGCTCACTTCGAGCGACCCGGCCCAGTCGGGCGGCAATGCCGCATACGCTTCATGTTCCGGTTGTTCGTCGAACGGCCGGCGCAACACCTGCGCGAGCCGCTCGACTTCGGAAAAATCCTTTTCCTTCGCGCGCCGGATCGCGACTTCGGCCAGATGGTTGCGCAGCACGTATTTCGGGTTCACGCGATTCATCGCGGCCGCGCGGGCCGCGTCGTCGCGTGTCTCCTCGGACAGCCGCGCGCGGTAGAGGTTCGCCCACGCGTCGAACGCGTCGCGATCGATGAACAGGTCGCGCACCGGCGCGTCGCGGCTCGCGTCGTGCTTCGACAGTTGCGCGAGCCGGCGAAACGTCAGCGTGAAGTCCGCATGGCTCGCGTGCATCGTTTCGAGCAGCTTGTTCGCGAGTTCGGCGTCGTTCTCGCGTTCGAGCTCGAGGCCGAGCTTCGCCCGCATCGCGCGTTCGAGCGCGGGGCCGAAGCGTTCCGGAAACTTCGCGAGCACGGCCTGCGCATCGTCGACCGCGCGCTCGGCGCGCGCATCGTCGTCGGCGATCCCGTGCTGCAGCCCGATCAGCGGCAGCAGCGCCTGCGCGAGGCAGTAGCAGTTCCAGTGCGCGATGCGCGGCTGCATCCGGTACGCGTAGCGGCCGCTCGTGTCGGAATGGTTGCAGATGTGGTTCGCGTCGAACGCGTCGACGAAGCCGAACGGGCCGTAGTCGATCGTCAGGCCAAGGATCGACATGTTGTCGGTGTTCATCACGCCGTGGCAGAAGCCGACCGCCTGCCATTGCGCGACGAGGTCGGCCGTGCGCAGCATCGCGGCTTCGAGCAGCGCGAGGTACGGATCGTCGGCGTCGCGGCACGCCGGATAGAAGCGGTCGATCACGTGATCGGCAAGCTGGCGCAGCCGGTCCGGGCGATCGTTCGAGAAGAAGTGCTCGAAATGGCCGAAGCGCACGAAGCTCTCCGACACCCGCGTGACGACGGCCGACGTCTCGATCTCCTCGCGCACCACCGGCTGGTCGGAGCCGATCACCGTGAGCGCGCGCGTGGTCGGAATGCCGAGGTGATGCATCGCTTCCGAACACAGGAATTCGCGGATCGACGAACGCAGCACCGCGCGGCCGTCGCCCATCCGCGAATACGGCGTGCGGCCGCCGCCCTTGATCTGCAGTTCGTAGCGCTGGCCGTCGGCACTGGCGAGTTCGCCGATCGTCAGCGCGCGGCCGTCGCCGAGCTGGCCGGCCCATACGCCGAACTGGTGACCGGAATACACCGACGCGTACGGCAGCGCGGTCGCGGGCCAGTCGCGCGTCGGGTTGCCGGCGAACAGCTCGGCGAACCCGGGTCGTGCGGCGAGCGATGCCGGCAGGCCGAGCAGCTGCGCGACTTCGTCGGAAAAGCCGACGACGTACGGCGCGGGCAGCGGCGCGGCCGGCAGCCGCGTATGAAACGCGTCGCCCAGCGTGACGAACGCGTCGTCGGCCGGCGTGCCGAGCGTGGCGGCGAGGTCGGGGAGAGTGTCAGCCGCATCGGCTGCGCTTCGGGAAAACGACATGTTGAGCGCCTCTGGGTAAGCCGATATTGTAAGGCGGCGCCGCGCCGCCCGCATGGCGGCCCGCGTGCGTTGCGCCAGGCCTGTCCGGGCCGTGGACGGGCCGCAAGCAGGCGCACCGCTTCGAGGCTGGTCACCGATTCGCGTCCTTCAGGGAGAACAAGACGATGGGTAAGCCGTTGCTGGGCCAGATGATGGACATGCCGCTGCGGGTGTCGTCGCTGATCGCGCATGCCGCGCGTCATGCCGGCGACACGGAGATCGTGTCGCGGCGCGTGGAAGGCGACCTGCATCGCTACACGTACCGCGACTGCGAGCAACGCGCGAAGCGCCTCGCGCAGGCGCTCGCGCGGCTCGGCGTCGAATCGGGCGAGCGCGTTGGCACCCTGGCCTGGAACGGCTACCGGCACCTGGAGGCGTATTACGGGATCGGCGGGATGGGTGCCGTGTGCCATACGATCAACCCGCGCCTCTTTCCCGAGCAGATCGCCTACATCGTCAATCACGCGGAAGACCGCTACGTCTTCTTCGACCTCAATTTCGCGCCGCTCGTCGATGCGATCGCGCCGCAGTGCCCGCACGTGAAGGGCTGGATCGCGATGACGGACGCCGCGCACCTGCCGTCCGGCGCGACGCCGTACCTGTGCTACGAAACGCTCGTCGACGCCGAGGACGGCCGCTACGACTGGCCGCGCCTCGACGAGCTGCAGGCGTCGGGCCTGTGCTACACATCGGGCACGACCGGCAACCCGAAGGGCGTGCTGTATTCGCATCGCTCGACGGTGCTGCACGCGTACGGTGCCGCGCTGCCCGATGCGATGAACCTGTCGGCGCTGGATGCCGTGCTGCCCGTGGTGCCGATGTTCCATGTGAACGCGTGGGGGCTGCCGTACGCGGTGCCGCTCACGGGCGGCAAGCTCGTACTGCCCGGCAAGGACCTCGACGGCAAGTCGCTGTACGAGCTGATGGAGGCCGAACACGTGACGTTTTCCGCGGGCGTGCCGACCGTGTGGCTCGGGCTGCTGAACTACATGCGCGAGGCCGGCGTGCGCTTCTCGACGCTGAACCGCACGGTGATCGGCGGCTCCGCGTGCCCGCCCGCGATGCTGCGCACGTTCGAGGACGAATACGGCGTGCGCGTGATCCACGCATGGGGGATGACCGAGCTGTCGCCGCTCGGCACGCTCGCGACGCTCAATTGGGCACAGTCGCAGCGGCCGCTCGATGCACGGCGCCGGCTGCTGGAGAAGCAGGGGCGCGTGATCTGCGGCGTCGACATGCGGATCGTCGGCGACGACGGGCGCGAGCTGCCGTGGAATGGCGTCGCGTTCGGCGAGCTGCAGGTGCGCGGGCCATGGGTGATCGATCACTACTTCAAGAGCGATGCGTCGCCGCTGTCGGACGGCTGGTTCCCGACCGGCGACGTCGCGACGATCGACCCCGACGGCTTCCTGCAGATCACCGATCGCAGCAAGGACGTGATCAAGTCGGGCGGCGAGTGGATCAGCTCGATCGACATCGAGAACGTCGCGATCGCGCATCCGGGCGTCGCCGAAGCCGCGTGCATCGCATGTGCGCACCCGAAATGGACCGAGCGTCCGCTGCTCGTCGTGGTGCCGCGCGAAGGGGCGAACCTGACCCGCGACACGCTGCTCGCGTTCTACGAGGGCAAGGTCGCGAAGTGGTGGGTGCCCGACGACGTCGTGTTCGTCGAATCGCTGCCGCACACCGCGACCGGCAAGCTGCAGAAGCTGAAGCTGCGCGAGACGTTCCGCGACTACGTGCTGCCGACGGCGCTCTGCAATCCGTAAGCCGGGGCCGGCGACGGTCCACCAGGCGGTCTCCCGATCCGGCCCCGGATCGGGAAAAATTCAAATTGAACGACCGTGCTTTTTCGTTGTATGCTGCCTCCGTTCGATCCGGACATGCGGCCGTTCGACCGCGCACAATGAAGCGTAGCCACCCCGGCGCGCGATGCATGGAGGCAGGCAGATGGCAGTGGATTACTCGACTCGCGACGGCGTGGCCGTCATCACGCTCAACAATCCGCCCGTCAACGGGCTCGGCCTGTCGACGCGCCAGGGCGTCATGGATGCGCTCGAGCGCGCCGCGCAGGATCCGTCGGTCACGGCGATCGTGCTGACCGGCGCGGGCCGCGCGTTCTCGGGCGGCGCCGACATCACCGAATTCAATACCCCGAAGGCGCAGCAGGAGCCGACGCTGCACACCGTGATCCGCGCGGTGGAGGCGAGCGCGAAGCCGGTCGTCGCGGCGCTGCACAGCGTCGTGATGGGCGGCGGCCTGGAGCTTGCACTCGGCGCGCACTATCGCGTCGCGGCGCCCGGTGCGCAGGTCGCGCTGCCCGAAGTGAAGCTCGGCCTGCTGCCGGGCGCGGGCGGCACGCAGCGGCTGCCGCGTGCGGTGGGCCTCGAAACCGCGCTGAACATGATCGTGTCGGGCGCGCCGGTGCCCTCGGAGCAGCTCGCGAACAGCGGGCTGTTCGACGAGATGGCCGACGGCGACCTGCTCGACGCGGCCGTCGTGTTCGCGCGCAAGGCCGGCGCGCGGAACGGGCCGCATCCGCGCGTGCGCGATCGCAAGATCGTCCACGAGAACGCCGCGGGCTTCATCCAGTTCGCGCGCAATTCGGCGCGGGCCGCCGCGCCGAATTTCCCCGCGCCGCACAAGTGCATCGACGCGATCGAGGCGGGCGTGCTGAACGGTTTCGACAAGGGCAGCGTCGCCGAGCGGGACGGCTTCGTCGCGCTGATGATGACGCCGGAAAGCCGCGCGCTGCGGCATGCGTTCTTCGGCGAGCGAGCGGCGAGCAAGATTCCCGACGTGCCGGCCGATACGCCGGTGCGCGAGATCCGCCGGGTCGGCGTGATCGGCGCGGGCACCATGGGCGGCGGGATCGCGATGAACTTCATCAACGCGGGGCTGCCCGTCACGCTGCTCGAGACGAAGCAGGATGCGCTCGACCGCGGGCTGGCCACGATCCGCAAGAACTACGACGCGCAGGTGAAGAAGGGCAAGCTCACGCAGCAGAAGCTCGACGCGCGCATGGCGCTGATCACGCCGACGCTGTCCTACGACGACCTGAAGGAGGCGGACCTGATCGTCGAGGCCGTGTTCGAGGAACTCGGCGTGAAGGAGCAGGTGTTCGGCCAGCTCGATGCCGTGGCGAAGCCCGGTGCGATCCTTGCGTCGAACACGTCGACGCTCGACGTCGACAGGATCGCCGCGTTCACGAAGCGTCCGCAGGACGTGGTCGGCATGCACTTCTTCAGCCCCGCGAACGTGATGAAGCTGCTCGAGGTCGTGCGCGGCGCGCAGACCGCGAAGGACGTGCTCGCGACCGTGATGGCGGTGGCGAAGAAGATCCGCAAGACGGCCGTCGTGTCGGGCGTGTGCGACGGCTTCATCGGCAACCGGATGATCGAGCAGTACATCCGCCAGGCACTCTTCATGCTCGAGGAAGGCGCGCTGCCCGCGCAGGTCGATCGTGCGATCGAGAAGTTCGGGTTCGCGATGGGCCCGTTCCGGATGAGCGACCTTGCCGGCAACGACATCGGCTGGGCGATCCGCAAGCGCCGCTATGTCGAGAAGCCCGATCTGCAGTACTCGAGGATCGCCGACCGTCTGTGCGAGCAGGGCCGCTTCGGCCAGAAGACGGGCGGCGGCTGGTACGACTACGTGCCGGGCGAGCGCAAGGCGAAGCCGTCGGCGCTCGTCGACGAGATGGCCGTCGCGTATTCGAAGGAGCGCGGCGTCGAGCGGCGCAAGATCGGCGACGACGAAATCGTCGAGCGGCTCGTGTTCGCGCTCGTCAACGAAGGCGCGAAGATCCTCGAGGAGAAGATCGCGTCGAAGGCGTCCGACATCGACATGGTCTATCTGACCGGCTACGGCTTCCCGCTGTGGCGTGGCGGCCCGATGCTGTACGCGGACACGGTCGGCCTTTACAACGTCGAGCGTGCGATCCGCCGCCATGCGGCCGCGCCGAATGGCGACGCGTGGCAACTGGCGCCGTCGATCGCGGAGCTGGCCAAGGCCGGGCGAGGGTTCAACGGCTGACGCCGTGCCGCGCGGCAGCGCGACCGGCCTTGCAAGGAGAAACGCAATGAAACGCACTGACGACGTGTTGCTCGTGATCGACGTGCAGTACGACTTCATGCCGGGCGGCGCACTCGCGGTGCCGGACGGCGACGCGGTCGTGCCCGTGATCAACGCGCTCGCGCAACGCTTCGACCAGGTCGTGCTGACGCAGGACTGGCACCCGCGCGAGCACGTGTCGTTCGCGGCCAACCACCCGGGGCGCGAGCCGTTCTCGACGCTCGCGTTGCCATACGGCGAGCAGGTGCTGTGGCCCGTGCACTGCGTGCAGGACACCGACGGCGCGGCGCTGCATCGCGACCTCGACATCCCGCATGCGAGGCTCGTGATCCGCAAGGGCGGCGACGCGCAGGTCGACAGCTATTCCGCGTTCGTCGAAGCCGATCGCACGACGCGCACGGGGCTCGCCGGCTATCTGCGCGAGCTCGGTGCGAAGCGCGTGTGGTGTTGCGGGCTCGCGACCGACTATTGCGTCGCGTGGTCCGCGCTCGATGCGCGCGCGGCCGGCTTCGAGGCCGCCGTGATCAACGATGCATGCCGGGCGATCGACCTGAACGGGTCGCTCGCGCATGCATGGCAACAGATGCAGGCGGCGGGCGTCGCGCATGTGACGTCCGCGGGCGCGCGCCCGGCGGCGTAGCGCATTCCCATCCGATTCAGGACATGAAGCAGGACCGAAGGAGACTCGCATGACCGAAGCCGTAATCGTATCGACCGCACGCACGCCGCTCGCGAAATCGTGGCGTGGCGCATTCAACATGACGCACGGCGCGACGCTCGGCGGCCACGTGGTCGTGGCCGCGCTCGAACGCGCGAAGCTGGACCCCGCGCGCATCGAGGACGTGATCATGGGCTGCGCGAACCCCGAAGGCGCGACCGGCGCCAACATCGCGCGGCAGATCGCGCTGCGCGCCGGGCTGCCGGTGAGCGTGCCGGGGATGACGGTGAACCGTTTCTGCTCGTCCGGGCTGCAGACGATCGCGCTCGCCGCCCAGCGGATCATCGCGGGCGAGGGCGACGTGTACGTCGCAGGCGGCGTCGAATCGATCTCGTGCGTGCAGAACGAGATGAACCGGCACATGGTCCAGGAGGGCTGGCTCGTCGAGCACAAGCCCGAGATCTACTGGAACATGCTGCAAACGGCCGAGAACGTCGCGAAGCGCTACGGGATCGCGAAGGAGCGGCAGGACGAGTACGGCGTGCGGTCGCAACTGCGGGCGGCGGCCGCGCAGGAAGCCGGGCTGTTCCGCGACGAGATCGTGCCGATCACCGTACGCGCGGGGATTGCCGACAAGGCGACGGGCCGGCTGTTCACGCAGGACGTGACGGTGTCGGCCGACGAAGGCATCCGGCCCGACACGACGCTCGAAGGCGTATCGAAGATCCGGTCGGCCGTGCCGGGCGGCGTGATCACCGCGGGCAACGCGAGCCAGTTCTCGGACGGCGCGTCGGCGTGCGTGGTGATGAACGCGGATGTCGCGCAGCGCGAAGGGCTGCAGCCGCTCGGCGTGTTCCGCGGGTTCGCGGTGGCCGGCTGCGAGCCGGACGAAATGGGGATCGGCCCGGTGTTCGCGGTGCCGAAGCTGCTGAAGCAGGCGGGGCTGAAGGTCGACGACATCGGCCTGTGGGAACTGAACGAGGCATTCGCGGTGCAGGTGCTGTACTGCCGCGACACGCTCGGAATTCCTGACGAGCGCCTGAACGTGAACGGCGGCGCGATCGCCGTCGGCCATCCGTACGGCGTGTCGGGCGCGCGCCTGACGGGCCATGCACTGATCGAAGGCAAGCGGCGCGGCGTGAAGTACGTGGTCGTCACGATGTGCATCGGCGGCGGGCAGGGGGCCGCCGGCCTGTTCGAAATCGTCTGATTTTTTGGCGGTGCGACGGTCGCGGCCTCCTTCGGCGGAAGTCGCGCCCGCACGACGAATCGGCGGCAGTTGCACGGAATTCGTAAGAATCGGGCGGTAAACGGCGCGGATTCGATGCTGCCGTTTCCCCTTACTTGTCAAACGAATTGCCGCACCTATACTTGCTCTGACATTTGCCTTTCGGCGGGATGGGCCAGCGCGTGCGTTGCACCGACGCACGCGACGCGTTTCCGGTAGCCGGCGAAGACGATGCATCGTGCGTTTCCGGCGCCGCGAACGTTCGAACCACGCAGCAGACCGAACGGGGAACAAATTGAGCACGATCTATGCAGCCGGGGAACCGCCGCGCGTCGTCAGCGCGGCCGCGAGGCTCTACGCGAAATGCCTGCTGGTCGGATTCGCATTGCTGCCGGCCTATCTGATTGCCTATCTGTGGTTCTTCAGCGACCCGCGCGTCGTGTTCGAGAGCCACGCATTCCACGAAATCGCGATCGCGGCCGCCACCCTCGAAGGCGCGTTCGTCACCTACGTGACGTGGGTGTGCTACCGGTCGTCCGGCGAGCCGCTGCTGCGCTGGCTGACACTCGGCTTTCTCGGCTTCGCGATGATCTACGCGCTGCACGGCGTGTTCACCGGAATGGCGCACCACAACATCTGGCTGTTCCTGCTGTACGGGCCCGCGTCGCGCCTCGTGATGTCGATCCTGCTGCTGACGGGCCTGCTGTCGTACTCGAACGTGCCCGATCGCCCGGAAAAGCGTACGCGTGCGCGAACCTGGCTGCCGTGGATCGCCTTCTTCATGATCGTCGATGTGGCGGTCGCGTACATCGCCTATTCGCCGGTCGCCGGTGCGCCGGGCACGCGGTTGTCGATGGAAGGCGGCGCGCTGGTGTTTTCGCTGCTGAACGTCGGCGTGCTGCTCGCACGGCGCATCCGTTCGCCGCTGATGGTGATCTACGGCATGTCGATCATGGCGTTCGCGCTGTCGTCGCTCGCGTTCATCCTCGGCAAGCCGTGGAATCACATGTGGTGGCTCGCGCATGCGATCTTCGCGGGCGGGTTCTTCCTGCTCAGCTATGGCGTCGTGCAGGCGCTGCAGACGACGCGTTCGTTCTCCGCGATCTACAGCCAGGAAGACCTGATGAGCCGGCTGTCGGAATCGATGGCGCGCACCGAGAGCGCGCTGCAGGAGTTGCGGCGCACGAACCAGAAGCTCGAATACATGGCCGCGACCGATCCGATGACGGGTGCGTCGAATCGCCGGCAGTTCATCGCGCAGGTCGAGCGCGAGATCGTGCGCGCGGAGCGCGACGGCACGCCGTTTTGCCTGCTCGCGCTCGATCTCGACAATTTCAAGAACATCAACGATGCGTACGGGCACCAGATCGGCGACGAGGTGCTGCGCGGCGTCGTGCGCCAGTGTCTCGAGGCGATTCGTCCGGCGGGCGCGCTCGCGCGGGTCGGCGGCGAGGAGTTCATGGCGCTGTTGCCCGAGATGCCGCTCGAAGGCGCGCGCATGACGGCCGAGCGCGTGCGTTCGTCGATCGCGAGTGCGCCGTTCGGGCTGGATTTCAAGCGCGTGCAGGTGACGGTCAGCGTCGGCGTCGCGCAGTACGGGGTCGACGGGAGTACGGTCGATACGTTGCTGCGGGCGGTCGATGAACGGCTGTACCAGGCGAAGCGCGACGGGCGCAATCGCGTGGTCGCGCACTGACGAACGACCGCCGTACGTCCGGTTACGTGGCGTGCGCGGATGCGACGCAATGGCGCGATGCGACGTACGCCCGGTTCGCGCGCGACCTGAACGAGGCCCCGCCCGCGTATTCGCGTGCGGGGCTTTCGATTTACTGGCGCGTCATCCATCGAGACGCAATGGCCGCCGCCTTCTCCGGCTGCGCGTCCTGCATCCGCTGTGACGCCTGCCACCAGTACTTGCCCGCGCGCAGTTGCGGATCGCGGATCGCGAGATACGTCGTGCTCCACAGCTGCGCCGCGTTGGCCTCGGTCGCATCCGCGCTGCGCGTGCCGAATGCATCGGTCTGGTACTTGCCGTTGGCGTATGACCAGGTCCACATCTCGGACGTGCGCATGTCGCGTCCGTTCGAGATCACCTGCCAGATCGTCTGCCGTGCCTGTGTCAGCAGCGTGCGCGTCGTGTCCGACAGGTCCTGGCGCGCGAGCTGGCGATCGAGCCCGGCGACCCACATCGCCTGCTGCCACGACCAGATCACCGTGCCGTGATACGCCGAACTCGTGAATGTCGGCCACAGGGCCTGGCTCGCATAGGCGGGGTTCGCGATCAGCATCCCGACATCGGTGACGAGCCCGGTCGGGAACGGCCGCGTGACGTCGGCGACGATCCGCTGGAGCTCGTCGTCCGGCGGCGTGCCGAACAGCAGTGCGAAGCCGCCGTCGGAATTCATCACCGGGATCGACGTGCCCTGCTGGTCGAGCGACAGCGCGTAGAACGTCAGCGGCGCGCTCGGCGCGGTGCCGGCCGGCACGCCGGCGGACGGCGCATAGGTCGACACGTCGGTCGCCGCCTGCGCGGCCGGCACGCTCACCTGGAACAGCGGCGGCGCCTGCTGCTCCCAGGTGGCCGCTTCGGTCGCCGTGTTCGCGAGCGTCGCCCGTTGCCCGGCGTCCAGGTACGGATCGAGCAGGCCGCGCGCGAGGAACGCGTTCGCCGCGCGCAGCGCGGCCGGCACGAGTACCGCATTCACGTCGTACGGGTAGACGCCGCCGCCGAGCCCGTCGGTGCTGTCGCGCCAGTTGCCGACGATCTCGCCGGGCCGCAGGTGGATCAGGTTCGCCACCGACGGCTGTTGCGCGAACGGCTGCGCGGTCGCCGCGACGTGCAGCAGGTTGACGACGAGCCGGCTGCCGTTGGTCTGGCCGTCGCTGCCGCGTTGTGCGAGATAGGCGGCCGCGCGTGCCTGGCCGCGCGAGTCGTCGATCAGCCAGGCCGCCGCGATCGGCGCGAGCAGGTAATCGCTGTCGATCATCTTGTAGTCGTAGGTCGGCGTCGCATCGTTCGGCCGGCCATTCTTCGCGTTGTCGACCAGCGCGAATTCGCCGATGCCTTCCTCGTGCGCGACCTTGCCGTCGCTCGACAGGCGGCTCAGCACCGACGTCAGGCCGGCCTCGATCGCCGCCGGCTCGAGCACCGGCATCAGCATGCGCACCGAGATCAGCGTGTCGCGGCCGAAATAGGTGTCGTACTGCCACGAGCCGGCCAGCAGCTTGTCGTGGAAGCTCAGGAATTCGAGCACGTTCTGGCTGACCGGATCGGGGTTCGCGGACGGCGCGAGCAGGTCGGCGCGCGTGATCGGCGACAACGGCGTCTCGCCCGACAGCGCGTCGACATGCAGTTTCAGCGTGCGTGTGCCGGCCGCCGCGCGCAGTACGAGCTTGCCGCCCGCGGCCGTCGCGATGCTGCCGCCGTCGCGCAGCGTGACGCGCAGCGCGTAGCCGGGGGCGCCGTCGATCCGGTCGCGCTGCCATTGCGCGGCGCTGCCCTGGACCGTCGCGGCGGTGACGATCTCCGGCGGAATCGTCGCGCCGCCGTTGAAGTCGCGCAGGAAGCGCACGTTACTGAGCAGGCCCTGGCGGATCGTCAGCGTATCAGTGTCGACCGACACGTCGGCGCCGATGCCGTGCAGCGGACGACCGTGCGCGTCGGGTGCCGACAGCGCGGACGGCGGCGTGTCGAGACTCCAGTTCACCGGCTGCGCGGTATCGTCGAACCACAGCCCGGTGCCGCTGTTGCCGGCCGGAAACACCACGAGCAGGCGCGGTTTCGTCGACGAACGCGCCAGCAGATGCGCGGCGACCTGGTCCTGCCGGTAGAACGCATTGATCTGGCCGCCGCTATCCATGCGGAACGACAGCGCGGCCTGGTTCGACGGCGGGCTGCCCGACCGGACGTCATCGTCGTTGCAGGCCGCGAGCAGGCCGGCGCAGATGAATCCCGTACACAGCGACTTCGCGAAGCGATGCATGTCATGTCCCTCCAGATGACTGGCGATTTTTTATGAGAATGATCGAATCAACGGGCGCTCGGCCTGCTTCGTCCGGTGCAGCGGCACTCGGATGAATGCGCGATTTAATCCGGACGTGGTGCGGCGCGAATTGGGTGGAATAACCGGCAGGCGATTAAATGCCGGAATTGAAAGGCAACAGGACACTCCGCCCCGGTGAGGCGTGAATGACTTCTTCCACATGCGCCATGGCATGGCGCCAGGGCAACCCGCATGCAGCGGTGAAAAATGGAACGTAAGCAGCCGTACGAATTCTAAAGTTCGGATAAAACCAAAGTCAATAATGAATTTAAAAACTACCGGATAATCGCTTGAAAAGTGGATGCAATTATTGCCTGATTCGTCGGTAAAATGTTCGAATCTGAATGAATTGAAAATAATCGAATTTGAAATGCGGCGAAAATCGATCGGCACTGGATGTCGGTATGGGCGATTTTGCCGGTGCTGGCCGGGCGGTCGAACCGACGGTGGCGGAGTCGCTGAATTCGACGCGGCAGGCGAGCGAGCAATTGGCGTTCCCGCAATGAGGCCGAGTGCGGCCGCGCGACGCCGCTTTCGAGTTCCACCCCCGAACCGCAGTGCACGCGATCCCCCGTCGGGACCGACAGATTTGGTAGGCTTCGAGGGTTGTTCCGCGTTCGATTTCGGTCCTTCGCGGACCCAGGCGTTTCATCGACGGTCGACGGTGGCCGAGGTCGCCTTTGCATCATTTGGGAGAATGCGCGTGCTGCACGTACCCGACGATTCAGTACTCGTATTGGTCGATTTTCAGACCCGACTGATGCCGGCGATCCACGACGGGGCGCTTGTCGTGGCGCAGGCCGTTCGACTCGGCCGTATGGCGCGGATATTCGAGGTGCCGGTCATTGGCACCGAGCAGAGTCCGCTCCGGCTCGGCGAGAACGTGTCGGACATCAAGGGGTTGTGCTCGGACACCGTGGCCAAGGACCATTTCGACGCGTGCGCGGATGGCCTGGCCGATGCGCTTCCGGCCGCACGCAACAATGTCATCGTTGCCGGTTGCGAGGCACACGTCTGCGTGTTGCAGACGGTCTTCGGCCTGTTGCGCCGCGGCCGTAAGGTCACGCTGGTCAGCGACGCCGTGGGCTCCCGCAAAACGGTGGATCGGGATGCGGCGATCGGCAGGCTCGCGGCGAAGGGCGTCGAGATTGCGACCGTCGAGATGATCGGGTTCGAATGGCTCGGGTCCAGTCGGCATCCGCGTTTTCGAGACGCGCTGCAACTGATCAAGTGAATCACGGCGTCCGGGCGCGGCCCGGAACGCCACGCCTGCAACCGGGCAGGCGAACCTCGGGATGCCGTCCGTTGGCGCAGGCAAGTCTGGCAGGCCGGTGCCGGTGCTCGCGAACGGGAGCCTGGCAGCGGCGAGAGAGGTGGAGAAAAAGCGGGCATCGCCGTCGCAGGTGTGAAATGATGCCCGTTTCGATATCCGCTTTCCCGTGGCCGGCGGCGCTTGCCGGCGCGCACGCATGGCGGGGCAGCGGAACATACATGAACGGCAAGGGTTTGGGCCGGAATGGCCAATCAACACGAACTGGAGCAAACGAAGTGATCAGACATATTGTGATGTGGAAGCTGAAGGAATCGGCCGAAGGCGGCACGCGCGCGCAGAACGCGCTGAAGCTGAAGGAAAAGCTCGAAGGCTGCCGCGACCTCGTGCCCGGCATCCTGCAGCTCGACGTCGGCATCGCGACGCCGGGGCTCGAAGCAACGTCGGACGTCGTGCTCGTGTCCGATTTCACGGACCAGGCCGCGCTCGATGCCTACCAGGTACACCCGGTTCACCAGGAAGTGAAGAAATTCATCGTCGCGGTGGCCGAATCGCGCCAGTGCGTCGACTATCTCTCGGAAAGCGCGGCACGATGAGCGACGCGGCATCCCCGACGGACGGCCCGTCGATCGAAAGCCCGTTCGTCGATCTGCTCGGCGTGCGGCTCGTGTCCGCGAAGGATGGTGCGAGCGAGATCGTGCTGCCGCTCGACGAGCGGCACATGAATACGTGGAGCATCGCGCACGGCGGCGTGACGATGACGCTGTCGGACATCGCGCTCGCGATGGCCGCGCGCAGCCTGACCGACGACGGCGTCGGCGTCGTCACGGTCGAGATGAAGGTGAACTTCATGCAGCCGGGGCGCGGCGAGTTGCGCGCGTACGGACGCGTGATGCATCGTTCGACGACGATGGCGTACTGCGAGGGCGAAGTGCGCGACAGCGACGGCAACTTCGTCGCGAAGGCGCTCGGCACGTTCAAGTACATGCGGCGGCTTGCAGTGGGCCGCGACATCAAGCGACAACGCACGCGCACGGCGCCGGGTGTCCAGCCGGGCCCGAGCGACGCGTAAGCGCCGGAACGCGCGGCCCTGCCTGGTCAAGGGCAGGGCCGTTTCGTCGTGCGGCACGGTTTCGCAACGGGATGGCGATACGGCGCGAATGAAGCCAGGGAGGCAGCAATGAACACGGTCAACCGCCAGATCCTGCTCGTGTCACGCCCGCAAGGCGCCGCGAGCGCCGACAACTTCCGGCTCGTCGAAACGCCGCTCGCCCCGCTCGCCGACGGCGAACTGCGGGTGCGCAACCATTTCCTGTCGCTCGATCCGTACATGCGCGGACGCATGAACGACGCGAAGTCGTACGCGGCGCCGCAGCCGTTGAACGAGGTGATGATCGGCGGCACGGCGGGCGAGGTGGTCGAGTCCCGGCACCCGGATTTCGCGGTCGGCGAGCACGTGGTCGGCCAGTTCGGCTGGCAGGAGTACGGCACGTCGAACGGCAGCGGGTTGCGCAAGGTCGACACGTCGCGGGTGCCGCTGTCGGCATGGCTCGGCGTGGCCGGCATGCCGGGCGTGACCGCATGGGTCGGGCTGAACCGGATCATCGCGCCGAAGGCCGGCGAAACCGTCGTCGTCAGCGCGGCGAGCGGCGCGGTCGGCAGCGTCGTCGGCCAGCTCGCGAAACGCGCCGGCTGCCGCGCGGTCGGCATCGCGGGCGGCCCCGACAAGTGCCGCTACGTAGTCGACACGCTTGGCTTCGACGCGTGCGTCGACTACAAGGCCGGCCGGCTGGCCGACGACCTGGCCGCCGCGACGCCGGACGGCGTCGACGGCTGCTTCGAGAACGTCGGCGGCGCGGTGCTCGACGCGACGATGGCGCAGATGAACGCATTCGGCCGGATTGCCGTGTGCGGGATGATCGCCGGCTACGACGGCGTGCCCGCGCCGCTCGCGAATCCGGGCCTGATCCTGCGCTCGCGGCTGACGATGCAGGGCTTCATCGTGTTCGAGCATCCCGACGCGTGGCCGCCCGCGCTGGCCGAGCTGAGCGAACTCGTCGCGACGAAGCAGCTGCATTACCGCGAGACGATCGCGTACGGGCTCGAGCGGGCGCCGGATGCGTTCCTCGGGCTCCTGAAGGGCCGCAATTTCGGCAAGCAGCTCGTGCAGCTCGTCTGACCCGCGCGTGGCATCATGTGA
Source organism: Burkholderia sp. Bp9140 (assembly GCF_003853425.1). Classification (NCBI taxonomy): domain Bacteria; kingdom Pseudomonadati; phylum Pseudomonadota; class Betaproteobacteria; order Burkholderiales; family Burkholderiaceae; genus Burkholderia; species Burkholderia sp. Bp9140. The sequence goes on along the minus strand of NZ_QTPQ01000017.1, from coordinate 113,895 downwards.
CGCTTGTCCGCTCGCGGCGCCGCACGCGCCGTCCTCACCGATGCCGCTGAATCCGAAGATCGCCCAGGTGCTCGACATGGTCGAGCGCGCGAAACGTCCGTCCTATCACCACCAGACGCCGCAGCAGGCGCGTGCCGCGTACGAGAAGAGCGCGCCGATCCTCGACGTCGCACCCGCGCCGATGCATTCGGTCGAGGCCTGCGTCGTGCCGACGCGCGACGGCCGCTCGATCGGCGCTCGGCTTTACCTGCCGGTCGAGCCGAGCCTCGCCGAACCGCTGCCGGCGCTCGTCTATTACCATGGAGGCGGCTTCACGGTCGGCAGCGTCGATACGCACGACGCGCTGTGCCGGATGTTCGCGCGCGACGCGCGGTGCGCGGTGCTGTCGGTCGACTACCGGCTCGCGCCCGAGCACCGGTTCCCGACCGCGGTGAACGACGCCGACGACGCATTGCGCTGGCTGCATCGCGAGGCCGCCGCATTCGGCATCGACGCCACGCGGCTGGCAGTCGGCGGCGATAGCGCGGGCGGCACGCTCGCGACCGTCTGCGCGGTGCTCGCGCGCGACGCGGGCATCGGTCTGGCGCTGCAGATGCTGATCTATCCGGGCGTGACGGGCAACCAGGACACCGAATCGCACGCCCGTCTCGCGAACGGCTACCTGCTGACACAGGACACGATCCAGTGGTTCTTCACGCAATACGTGCGCGATCGTTCCGACCGCGACGACTGGCGTTTCGCGCCGCTCGACGGCGAGCGCGATGCGCCGTCGTTCGCCGGTGTCGCGCCGGCCTGGATCGCGATGGCGGAATACGATCCGCTGAGCGACGAGGGCGCCGCATACGCGGACAAGTTGCGTGCAGCCGGCAATACGGTCACGCTGGTCTGCTATCCGGGGATGATCCACGAGTTCTTCAAGATGGGTGGCTACGTGCCCGAGGTGCGGGCCGCGCATGCCGATGCGGTGGCGGCGCTCAGGGCCGCATTCGACGACGTTTGACGGCGGCGGCGCCCGACGCCGCGCGGAGGAAGCGATGACCGACGGCTGGGTGGAAACGGGCGACTGGGCGGTGCTGGGCGGCGATGCCGCACGCATTCGCGACGCGGTGTTCGTGCGCGAGCAGCGGATTCCGCCGGAATGGGAACTCGACGACGAGGATCCGCTGTCGCTGCACGCGGTGGCTTACCGGGTCGATGCGGCGACCGGCGCACGCCGCGCGGTCGCGACGGGACGGCTGTTGCGCTCCGGCACGATCGGCCGTGTCGCGGTGCTGGCCGACGCGCGCGGGCAGGGCGCCGGGTCGGCCGTGCTGCATGCGTTGCTGGACGCGGCGCGCCACCGCGGCGAGCCGGTCGTGCGGCTCTACGCGCTGGATGCCGCGGTGTCGTTCTATGCGCGGCACGGCTTCGCCGCGATCGGCGAACCGTTCGTCGAAGCGGGCGTGCCGCACGTCGAGATGGCGCGGGCGCCCTAGCGCCGCACGCGCAGGCTCAGCGCGGCTGCGTCGCGTCGATGTCGAACGTGAACGCGCGCTCGAACGTGCCCGGGCGAACGGTGCGGTGCGAGCCGTCGTCGTCGCAGCGCTCCTTGATGTCGACCGTGAGCCGCACGCCTTCCTTCATCGTCACGCGCAGCGCGGTCGTGCCGCGCGTGCCGTATTCGGGCGTCTCGATGAACGCGGCCGACAGCGCACGCTCGCGCTCGATCGGAATGCCGGTGTGCGGCAGCGCGTCGTCGTCCGCGACATGCGGATCGCGCATCAGTTCGATCAGTTCGTCGAGCGACGGAGTCGGGTTGTCGGTCAGCAGCGTGCCGAGTTCCGCGCGCTTGCGCACGACTTTCGGCCAGGGCGTATCGAGCCGCGCGTTCGACAGCGCATGCACGCCGGCGCCGATCGCGACCGGCGCGGCGACACCGGTTTCGCCTTCGGCCGCGCGGTTGCAGAACCACGCGAGTTCGCGCCGCTTCCAGTCGCCGGCCAGCAGGTTGAAGCCGTTGTATACGGCCGCGTGCTCGGCCAGTTCGCGGAGGTAATCGAGCGGCGCGACGGACGGGCTGCGGAGGAAATCGGACACGAGCTTGCCGCGGGTCGGCGCGCCCGCGCGAATGTCGAACGGCGCGCGGTAATTGGTCAGCGCCGCGAAGCGGCCGTCGCGCGACACGCCGAGCCACGTGCCGCCCGCTTCGAGATCGCGGCCGGCCAGCACGCCCGGCACGTCCTCCCACCACGAAAGCGGCGCACTCGTACGGCGAAAGAATTCGTCGCGGTTGGCGGTCAGGGTAAAGACAGGACCGGCGGCGGCATCAGGCTGCCAGTCGAACGCAATCAGACACATCGGACGAATCTCTCGCAGGAAACATCGGGCGCCGGCCGCCATCTGCGAGCCGGCGTGCGAACGGGTTGTCAGTGCGTCACGCTTCCGTCGGCCACGCGTACGGCAGCGCGTCGAACGCAAGCGCCGGACCGTCGGCCGAACCGAGGTGCACCGTGCCGTCGTCGAGCGCGGCCAGCTTGATCTCGACGAGCGCGTCGACGCCGCCCGCGGGCGCGGCCGCCGCGGTGACGATCATCCCGCACGGCTGGCCCGGGTCGTCGCTGTGGAACAGCTCGACGCCAGCATGCACGGTGTCGGTCTCGCCGGCGACGTTCGCGAGCGCGGTGCGGCGCTTGATCGTGCCGCGGTACTGGCTGCGCGCGACGATCTCCTGGCCCGGGTAGCACCCCTTCCTGAAGTTAACGGCGCCGATCACGTCGAAGTTGACCATTTGCGGCACGAACTGTTCGACGGCCGGCTGCGTGATGCGCGGCTCGCCCGCGCGTATGTCGAGCCAGTCCCAGACGGCCGGCGACACGACCGGCAGCGTGCCGGCGAGCGTGGCGAGACGCGCGTCGACTTCCGCGCGCGGCCCGATCCACAGGTAGCGCTTGCGGCCGGCCGCGTCCGGCACGCGGATCAGCGCCCCGGCCGGGCCGTCGACCTTCACGTGCACGCCGTCCGGCAGCGCGTCGAAGATGCCCGACAGCGCCTCGCGCACGTCGCCCGCGAAGCCGACCACCGCGAGCGTGTCGCTCGCGTCCGTCAGCTTCGCCTTCGCACGCAGCACGAACATTGACAACCGTTTCTGCACGGCGGCCTGGACGTCCTTCGAGACCAGCAGGCGCACGCCGTGACCGGCGCGCCATGCGAGGAACGACGCGAGCAGGCGGCCCTTCGCCGAACAGTAGCCGGACAGGCGCGCGCTCGCGGCATCGAGATGCTCGATGTCGTTGGTGAGCTGGCTGTGCAGGAACGTCGCGGCGTCGTCGCCGGCCACGTCGATCACGCCGAACTGCGCGAGCGGCATGCAGGCGCCCGGCGCGTCGAAATCGGCAGCGGACGGACGGGGGAAAACGGGGAGCGAGGCAGATGCGGCCTGGGCAGCCGGTGAAGCGAACGGTGTGCTCATGGAATGAGGGGACAGTCAACCCTGACTTTGACGAAGGCGAGCAAGTATTATATGGGTCTTACCTGAGTCTCGTTTCCATGTCCCTACTGAAGAAATGCGCCGCGACGGTCGTGGCGCTGGTCGTCGTTGTGGCCGCTGCCGGCGCGGGCGGCGGGTATTACTGGGCGACCCGGCCGCTGCTGCTGGGCGCTGCAGCGCTCGACGTCACGATCAAGCCGCGCAGCAGCGTGAAGAGCGTCGCGCTGCAGCTCAAGCGCGGCGGCGTGCCGATGGCGCCGCTCGGCTTCGTCGCGATGACGCGCCTGCTCGGGCTGTCGAGCCGGCTCAAGTCCGGCAACTACGAATTCAAGACCGGCATCACGCCGTACGACGTGCTGCAGAAGATCGCGCGCGGCGACGTGAACGAGTACGTCGCGACCGTGATCGAAGGCTGGACCTTCAAGCGGATGCGCGCGGAACTCGACGGCAATCCCGATCTCGCGCACGCGACGGCCGGCATGAGCGACGCCGAGCTGCTGCGCGCGATCGGCGCATCGGACAGCGCGATCCAGCGCGCGAGTGGCGAGGGGCTGTTTTTCCCCGACACCTACCTGTTCGACAAGGGCACGAGCGACCTGAACATCTACCGGCGCGCGTACCACCTGATGCAGACGCGCCTCGACGAAGCGTGGGCCGCACGTGCGCCGGGGCTGCCGTACAAGACGCCTTACGAAGTGCTGACGATCGCGTCGATCGTCGAAAAGGAAACGGGCCACGCGGCCGATCGCGCGTTCGTCGCGGCGGTGTTCGCGAACCGGCTGCGCATCGGCATGCCGCTGCAGACCGATCCATCGGTGATCTACGGCCTCGGCGACACGTACGACGGCCGCCTGCGCAAGCGCGACCTGCAGGCCGACACTCCTTACAATACCTATACGCGCCGCGGACTGCCGCCGACGCCGATCGCCTTGCCGGGCGTCGCCTCGCTGCAGGCGGCGATCAATCCGGCCCCGACGAGCGCGCTCTATTTCGTCGCGAAGGGCGACGGCACGAGCGTGTTCTCGGACACGCTCGGCGATCACAACAAGGCCGTGGACAAGTACATACGAGGTCAATAATGGCGAGCGGTAAATTCATCACGTTCGAAGGCATCGACGGGGCGGGGAAGACCACCCACCTGCAATGGTTCTGCGAGCGCCTCCAGGCCAGGCTGGCCGCGAGCGGCCGGCAGGTCGTCGTCACCCGCGAGCCGGGCGGCACGCAGCTCGGCGAGAAGCTGCGCGAGATCCTGCTGAACCAGCCGATGGATCTCGAGACCGAAGCGCTGCTGATGTTCGCCGCGCGGCGCGAGCACCTCGCACTCGTGATCGAGCCCGCGCTCGCGCGCGGCGACTGGGTCGTGTCCGATCGCTTCACCGACGCGACGTTCGCGTACCAGGGCGGCGGCCGCGGGCTGCCGCGCGACAAGCTCGAGACGCTCGAACGCTGGGTGCAGGGCGGGTTCCAGCCCGACCTGACGGTGCTGTTCGACGTCGCACCGCAGGTGGCGAGCGAGCGCCGCGGTGCCGCGCGCATGCCCGACAAGTTCGAAAGCGAGTCGGACGCGTTTTTCTCGCGCACCCGCGGCGAATACCTGCGGCGCGCGGAAGAGGCGCCGCACCGCTTCGCGATCGTCGACGCGACGCAGACGATTCCCGAGATCCGCCAGCAGCTCGAACGCGTGCTCGCCGCGCTGTAACCCGAAGGAACGCATCACATGATCTATCCGTGGCAGACCGACGACTGGAACCGTCTGCAGCAGCTGCGCCCGCAATGGCCGCATGCACTGCTGTTGCATGGCCAGGCCGGAATCGGCAAGCTGCAGTTCGCCCAGCATCTCGCGCGGGGCTTCCTGTGCGAAGCGCCGCAGCCGGACGGCGAGCCGTGCGGCACCTGCGCGGCCTGCACGTGGTTCGCGCAGGGCAACCATCCGGACTACCGGATCGTGCTGCCCGAGGCGCTCGCGGGCGAAGCGCCGGGCGCGGCCGACGACGCGAAGCCGGCCGACGCGGACGAAGGCGGCAAGAAGACGCGCGCGCCGAGCAAGGAGATCAAGATCGAGCAGGTGCGTGCGCTGCTCGACTTCTGCGGGGTCGGATCGCACCGCGGCGGCGCGCGCGTCGTCGTGCTGTATCCGGCCGAGGCGCTGAACGTCGCCGCGTCGAATGCGCTGCTGAAGACACTGGAGGAGCCGCCGTCCGGCGTCGTGTTCCTGCTGGTGTCCGCGCGCATCGACCGGCTGCTGCCGACCATCATCAGCCGCTGCCGGCAGTGGCCGATGACCGTGCCGGCGCCCGACGCGGCCGCGGCGTGGCTCGCGGCGCAGGGCGTCGACGATGCGCGCGCGCTGCTCGCCGAGGCCGGCGGCGCGCCGCTCGCCGCGCTGGCGCTGGCGAGCGACGAGAACCGGCCGCTGCGCGATTTCACGCTCGGCCAGCTCGCGGCCGGCGCCGCGTGCGATCCGTTCGCCTGCGGCGAGACGCTGCAGAAGCTGCCGGTTCCGCTGGTGCTCGGCTGGCTGCAGCGCTGGCTGTACGATCTGCTCGCGCAGCGGATGGCGGGCGCGCCGCGCTACTTCCCGACGCAGGCGGCGGCGCTCGCGCGTTGCGCGCAAGCCGTCGACGCGAGTGCGTTCGCGCGCTTCATGAAGGCCGTGACGCGCCAGCGCACCGTCGAGAACCATCCGCTCAATGCGCGGCTCGTTTTCGAGGAACTGTTTCTCGGCTATCGGGAAATGTTCGCGTGAGCGCACATTGTTTCCCCGGGGTGGGGAAACGATTGCCGGCGAGCGCATGAGCGCCCGTCTTACGTATTCAGGAAACACGATGTTCGTCGATTCTCACTGTCACATCAATTTCAAGGGTCTCGCCGACCGCCTGCCTGCCGTGCTGGAGAACATGCGCGAGCACGACGTCACGCACGCGCTGTGCGTGTCGGTCGACTTCGAGACGCTGCCCGACGTGCTCGCGATCGCGCAGGCGCACGACAACGTCTATGCGTCGGTCGGCGTGCATCCGGATCACGAGGACGCACGGGAGCCGACGCTCGCGGAGCTGATCGAGCTGGCCGCGCACCCGAAGGTCGTCGCGATCGGCGAGACGGGCCTCGACTACTACCGCCTCGAAGGCCGCTCGATCGCCGACATGGAGTGGCAGCGCGAACGCTTTCGCACGCATATCCGCGCGGCGACCGCGACGATGAAGCCGCTGATCATCCATACGCGCTCGTCTTCGGAAGACACGCTGCGGATCATGGCCGAGGAGCGCGCGGACGTGCCGGGCGGCGTGATGCACTGCTTCACCGAGCCGTGGCCCGTGGCCGAGCAGGCGCTCGCGCAGAACTTCCATATCTCGCTGTCGGGGATCGTCACCTTCAAGAACGCGACCGACGTGCAGGACGTCGCGCGGCGCGTGCCGCTCGACCGGCTGCTGATCGAGACCGACTCGCCGTACCTCGCGCCGGTGCCGTATCGCGGCAAGCCGAATGAACCTGCGTACGTCAGCCATGTCGGACGCTTTATCGCATCCGAGCGCGGGATCGCCGTCGAGGCGCTGGCCGATGCGACGACGCAGAACTTTTTCCGGCTGTTCAAGATCGCCCGCTAACGACGCGCGTCCAGCCGACAACCCAGGGAAGGAGCCCACAACAATGACGAAGCCGACCACATATCTGCCCAAGCGCGCACTCGTCGCCGCCGCGCTCGTCGCGAGCGGCCTCATTGCCGCCGCCGGCGCGCATGCCGAGTCGCTCGACGCGATCGTCAAGGCGGTCAAGTTCGACGACATCGACGACATCGGCAAGCAGTTGAAGAGCGGCAAGCTCGATCCGAACACGCTCGCGCCCAACGGCGATCCGCTGCTCGTGATCGCCGCACGCGAGAAATCCGACAAGGTCGCGGCGGCGCTCGCCACGACGCCGAACGTCGACCTCGAGAAGGAAGACAAGGCGGGCGAGAACGCGCTGATGCTCGCGTCGCTGAATGGCGACGTCGGGCTCGTCAAGCTGCTGATCGACAAGGGCGCGGAAGTCAGCAAGAAGGGCTGGGCGCCGCTGCATTACGCGGCCACCAACGGCCAGGACGCGGTCGTCAGGGTCCTGCTCGACCACGACGCGTATATCGACACCGCGTCGCCGAACGGCACGACGCCGTTGATGATGGCCGCGCGCGGCAACCATGCGACGACCGTCAACCTGCTGCTCGACCAGGGTGCCGATCCGCAGGTGAAGAACCAGCTCGGCATCACCGCGCTCGAGTTCGCGAAGCACTACAAGGCGCCGGACGCGATCGACATCCTGAGCAAGCGGACGGTGCGCGTCGGCGCATCGGCGCCGGCAGATGCCCAAAAGAGTGCAAAATGACGGTTTTCGGCGCGGTGGCGCAGCGCCCGGCCGGCCGGAGCGCGGCCGGCAGCGGGCGTCCGGCCGCCGCGCCGGTCAGCGCAGTGAGCGGCCTGGGCCGCATTGACATAAGGAACACCATGTTGCGGGCTATGTTTTGTGCCGCGGCGTTTGCCGTGCCGTTGTCGGCTGCGGCTTTCACGGGCGCGGATCTCGACCGGCTGTGCGCGAAGACGGACGTCAAGTCGCGGGCGTCGTGCGCGGCCTACATCGAAGGCGCCGCCGATGGCGTCTACAACACCATCGACGCGATCGGCGGCACCACCGGGCCGCGCGTCGGGCAGTATTTCTGCCTGCCGCCCGACATCCGGGCACAGCAGATGACCGACGCGGTGCGCAAGTACATCGCGGAGAACCCGAAGCTTGCCGACTACAACGCGAGCACCGCGGTGTCGCTCGGTCTCGGCAAGGCGTTTCCGTGCCGGGGCGGCAACTGATCTGATGCCGGTCCGGGCGCGCGCGTCGCCCGGACGTCGCCGACGCATCCAGGACGAGGCCGCCGCGCCTCATAACCGAAGTATCCCGGGCGCCGATGATTTCAATCGAGGAAGTGCGGCGCGTCGCCGATGCGCCGCTGCATACGTGGCTCGGCACGCTGTGCGTGTCGGTCATCGTCGTACTCGTCGTCGTGATCGGGCATCGTCTCGGTGCACGCATCGTCAAGCGGATCGCGCGGCCGTATCCGCTGATGAGCGCGATCCTGCGCTACATCGACAAACCGTCGCTCGTCACGCTCGGGCTGCTCGCGCTCGAATTCCTGTGGGTCCAGGCGGACGACGGCATGTCATTCGTAGGCGGAATGCGTACCGCGGCCGCGGTCGGCTCGATCGTGGCGCTGACCTGGCTGCTGGTGCGGCTCGCGGCCGGGGTCGGCGATGCGATCATCCAGGCCCATCCGATGGATGCGGCCGACAACCTCCACGCGCGGCGCGTCCACACACAGGCCAGGGTGCTCGTGCGTACCGTGATGGTGCTCATCGTGATCATCGGCACGGGTGCCGCGCTGATGACGTTCCCGAACGTGCGGCAGATCGGCGCGAGCCTGCTGGCGTCGGCCGGCGTCGCGGGGCTGGTTGCCGGCATCGCCGCGCGGCCGGTGCTCGGCAACCTGATCGCCGGGCTGCAGATCGCGCTCACGCAGCCGATCCGGCTCGACGACGTCGTCGTGATCCAGGGCGAGTGGGGCCGCATCGAGGAAATCACCGGCTCGTTCGTGTCGGTGCGGCTGTGGGACCAGCGCCGGCTTGTCGTCCCGTTGCAGTGGATCATCGAAAACCCGTTCACGAACTGGACGCGCAGCAGCTCGGAGATCATCGGCACGGTGTACCTGCCGGTCGACTACCGCACACCGCTCGCGCCGCTGCGCGAGGAGCTCGCGCGGCTCGTCCACGCGGCGCCCGAGTGGGACGGCCGCGTGCAGGTGCTGCAGGTCACCGACGCGACCGAGCGCACGATGCAGTTGCGCGCGCTCGTCAGCGCGGTTGATTCGTCGGCATGCTGGGACCTGCGCTGCCGCGTGCGCGAAGGGTTGATCGCCTACCTGCAGGCGCGCTTTCCGCAATGCCTGCCGCGCAGCCGGATGGAACTGTATCCGCACGAATCCGCGCCGGGCGAGCCGAGTCCCGAACGGCCGCACGCGCGGCCGCCTGCCGCCAGCACGGCGGCCAACACCGCGGCCGATCCGAAGGCAACCGAAGGCCGCTGAACGCGCGCCGGTAGCCGTTGCCATTTTTCTCCCATGACCGCGCTGAAGCCGCTCGCCATTGCCAACTACCGCTCGCTGCGCGAGCTGATCGCGCCAATCGCGGCGCTCACCGTCGTCACGGGACCGAACGGCAGCGGCAAGTCGAGCGTGTACCGTGCGCTGCGGCTGCTCGCCGATACCGCGCAGGGGCGCGTGATTCCGTCGCTCGCGCGCGAAGGCGGGCTGCCCTCGACGTTGTGGGCCGGCCCCGAGCGCTTTTCGCGTTCGATGCTCGCCGGCGACACGCCGGTGACCGGCACGGTGCGCAATGGACCCGTGAGCCTCAAGCTCGGTTTCGCGGGCGACGATTTCGGCTATGCGATCGATCTCGGCATGCCGACCCCGAGCCGGTCGCAGTTCGCGCGCGATCCTGTCGTGAAGCGCGAATGCATCTGGGGCGGCGCGCTGCTGCGTCCGTCGACGCTGCTGGTCGACCGGCAGGGCGCGCAGATTCGCACCCGCACCGGCGCGGGCGACTGGCACACCGTGCCGCAGCCGGTCGCGAGTTTCGACAGCAAGATGACCGAGTTCGCGGATCCGGCCGGCGCGCCGGAGATGATCGCGGTGCGCGAGCGGATCCGGTCGTGGCGTTTCTACGATCATTTCCGGACCGACGCACAGGCGCCGGCCCGGCAGTCGCACATCGGCACCCATACGCCGGTGCTCGCGGACGACGGCGCCGATCTGGCCGCCGCGCTGCAGACGATCCGTGAGATCGGCGACGCCGCCGCGCTCGATGCGGCGATCGACGACGCGTTCCCCGGCGCGTCGATCGACATCGACAATCCGGGCGGCCGCGGCCGCTTCGACGTGTCGATGCGCCAGCCGGGGTTGCTGCGGCCGCTGTCGGCCGCCGAGCTGTCGGACGGCACGCTGCGCTACCTGCTGCTCGCGGCCGCGCTGCTGACGCCGCGGCCGCCCGCGCTGATGGTGCTGAACGAACCGGAGACGAGCCTGCACCCCGATCTGCTGCCGGCGCTCGGCCGCCTGATCGCGCAGGCCGCGCAGCGTTCGCAGGTGCTGGTCGTGTCGCACGCGGCGCGGCTCATCGCGACGCTCGAACGCGAGGCCGGCTGTGAATCGCTGATGCTCGACAAGCAGCTCGGCGCGACCGTGCTCGTCGATGCGGACACGCGCGAACTGCCGCGATGGAAGTGGCCGTCGCGCTGACGGGCGGGGTGGAGCGCGCGCGGCTCGCCGCCGGCGGCATGCCGTCGGTAGCCGCCGCCGCGGTCCGGTCGCACCGAAGCGGTGCGGGCGGGCCCGAGGATGAATGTATCCTGTCTGTAACAACCCCCATAAAATGAAAGACCGGCGCTTCCGGGCGCCGGGATCGCGAATAATAATGCGATATTCGACCGGCACGATGCCGGCCGCGCGCTGCACGGCGCTGGCGGTACGCAAGCACCCGTGCCGGCCGACCGAGGACACAGGAGACATGGACCATGAGAATTGCCCAGATCGCCCCGCTGACCGAATCCGTGCCGCCGAAGCTGTACGGCGGCACGGAGCGTGTCGTGTCCTACATTACCGAGGCGCTGGTCGACCTCGGCCATGACGTGACGCTGTTCGCCAGCGGCGATTCGACGACCCGGGCGAAGCTCGAACCGGTGTGGCCGCGCGCGCTGCGGCTCGACTCGTCGATCCGCGACCGCGTCGCGCCGCACATGCTGCTGATGGAGACGGTCGCGCGCCGCGCGAAGGACTTCGACGTGCTCCATTTCCACATGGATTACTACTCGTTTTCGGTTTTCAACCGGCAGGAAACGCCGTTCGTGACGACGCTGCACGGCCGGCTCGACCTGCCCGAGCAGCAGCCGGTGTTCGACACGTTCAACACCGCGCCGGTGATTTCGATCTCGAATTCGCAGCGCCAGCCGCTGCCGCAGGCGAAGTGGCTGACGACCGTCTACCACGGGCTGCCCGACACGCTGTACCTGCCGCAGCCCGTCGAGCCGCGCTATCTCGCGTTCCTCGGCCGCATCTCGCCGGAGAAGCGGGTCGACACGGCGATCCGCATCGCGCGCCAGTGCGGGCTGCCGATCCGGATCGCCGCGAAGATCGATGCGGCCGACGAGGAGTACTTCGAACGGGAGATCAAGCCGCTCTTCGCGCTGCCGCACGTCGAATACATCGGCGAGATCGCCGATCACCAGAAGGCCGAATTCCTGTCGGGCGCGCATGCGCTGCTGTTTCCGATCGACTGGCCGGAGCCGTTCGGGCTGGTGATGATCGAGGCGATGTCGTGCGGCACGCCGGTGATCGCGTTCAATCGCGGCGCGGTGCCGGAAGTGTTGGACGAGGGCGTGTCGGGCTTCATCGTCGAGGACGAGATCAGCGCGGTGGCCGCCGTGAACCGGCTGCACCTGCTGCCGCGCGCACGCGTGCGGCAGCGCTTCGAGGAGCGCTTCACGTCGCGGCGGATGGCGCAGCAGTACGTCGACGTGTACCAGTCGCTGATTCGCGCGCAGAAGCGCTCGCGCTTCAAGGTGATCGATTCGACGACCTGAAGCCCGGGTGCGCCAGGCGCGCGGGTAAAAAAACGGCGATGCCCGCAAGGACATCGCCGTTTGCATGTCGCCCGCGCGCGGCGCGCACGGGCGAGGACGCCGCAGCGTCAGATCTTCAGCTTCGTGACCTTCGTGCCGTTGATCGACACGTCGCCCATCAGGCCGGCGTTGGTCAGCACGACGACCTGGACCGGCGCGGTGGCCGTGGTCGTGTCGACCGCGCCGTTCGCGCCCATCTTCACGAGCGCGACCGAGGCGCCGGCGCCGGCTGCCCAGCCGTCCGAGCCGCGGAATTCGTCGAGCGCTTCCTGCGTCATGAAGAGGAACACGATCGCCTTCGACTGCGCGCCGGCCTGCAGGCCGACCGACAGCGACGACGTGTTGTAGTAGCCGACGGTGCTGCCGCCGACGCGCAGCGCGCCGTTGCCGGTCTGGCCGCCGACGATGAAGCCGGCCTGGATCACGTCCGGGAAGACCAGCACGCCGCGTGATTTCGCGACGAGTTCACGCGAACCCTTGACCGTGGAATACATGCGCGACAGCGTTGCGTCGACGCTCGAATCGATCGCCTGACGCTTCGACGCGTTGGTCGCCGCGTTGTCGGGCTTGTCAGGGGTGGTGGTGCAGCCGGTGAGCGCGAGGCTGCCGACGATCAGCGCAGCGGCGGCCTTCAGCACAAGATTCCGTTTTTGCATCGTTCTTCTCCATCGGATGATGTTCGGAGTGAGTCTCGCTCAATGAGCGGATCACGCCGGCAGTTATATCACAGCGGATTACAGCCTCATTTCGTCGTCGCGTGAAAAAGCGTCAAATCGTCCCGAGGATGTCGTGGTGTGCCAACGGACGAATCGGCGCGCGCACGCCCACGCGTCGCGCGCGCGGCCGACGGCGGGCAGAAAAACGGGAATCAGGCGCGGCGGTGCGCGTCAGTGCGTGACAGGCGGCGCCGGCGGGGTGGGTGGCTTGATCGGCGGGCGCCGCAGCGCGCGGCGGATCAGCGCGATCACGACCCCGCACGCGAACAGGAACGCGGCCGGCACGACCCAGTAGCCGACGAACGCGTGCCACAGGTAACCGGCGAGCGTATTGCGGCGCACCACGTATTCGTCGCGGGCCGCCTGCTGGCGTGCCGCGTTGGCAGCCAGCACGTCGGCCGGGCAGCCGGCCGCACGTGCCGCGTCAGGATCCCCGTGGCACTTCGCGGCGGCGCCCGCGGCCTGCTGCGCGTCGGTGAGCTGCCAGGTGCTCAGCGCGAGCGCCAGGTCGGCCTTGTTGTACGCCATTTCCTCGCGGATCTCGCGCACGGCAACGATCGCGACGGGCACGGCCCAGAACACGATCACGATCAGCCAGCGGCGGAACCAGCGGTGTTGTCTCCATGCCATCCATGCCTCCGTTTGACGCGGCGTGCGCGTCCGTCTCGAGGGCGGCCCGATGGCGCTTCTTGTACTTGGATGGGCCGCGTTGCAGCCATCATAGAAGAAATCGCGGCGAATTGCCGCACCATGTGTCGGCATTCGCACGGCGCGCCCGGAAAGCGGGGCGGGAGGGCGGCGGGGCGTATCGCGGCGGTGGCGTAACGGTGCCGTCGGCCGGACGGTGCAGCGAGGCGCCCGGCGTCGTCGCACGCGTCGATGCGCGTGCAACGAAAACAAAAATGCCGCGCTCGCCGAAGCGGTGCGCGGCATTCGCGCGGGAGCGCCGGAACTCAGGCGGCCGGCTGGCTGCTCAGGCAGCTCTTCATGAACGCCTTGCGGTCGTCGCCCTTCTTGTCGGCGGCCTGGGTGTTGCAGGCCTTCATCTTTTCCTGCTGCGACATCTTCTTCGCGGGCTTGGCCGACAGGCAGTCCTTCATGAACGCCTTGCGTTCGTCGCCCGTCTTGCCGGCAGCCTGCGTGTTACAGGCCTTCATCTTGTCCTGCTGGCTGTTCGCCGCGAACGCGGGGGAAGCCAGCATGCCGCCGAGAAGCACTGCGGCTACGAGCGATTGGATTTTCATTTCGACACTCCCATGGGGTGAATTGCGTTTTATATCGACGCCGTCACGAAGCCCGGCGCAACGGGAACAGGGCCGCATCGCGTCGCGCGCTCCGATTATGGCAAATCAATGTGAAAACACCAGAACGGCATTCCTATAACGCGGCGGGCCGCGTCGCCGTTGACGGTGCGTGCGCGCGCAGGCGATCGGGGCAAACCATGACGCGCGGCGTCCGGCCGGCCGTACACGCGGAATACCGGAGGCCGGCCGCGAGCCATTACAATCGCGGCCATGAATACTCCGAACCCCGCATCCCCTTCGTCCGCGACGGCCCTGCCGCGCATCGCCGTACTCGCCACCGGCGGCACGATCGCCGGCGCCGCGCCGGACGCCGCCAGCACGGCCGGCTACCAGGCCGGCGCGCTCGGCGTCAATTTCCTGCTCGACGCGGTGCCGGCGCTCGCGTCGGTCGCGCGCATCGACGCCGAGCAGGTCGCCAGCATCGACAGCAAGGATCTCGCGCTCCCGCTGTGGAATACGCTCGCCGCGCGCATCGACGCGCTGATGGCCGATCCGGCGATCGACGGCATCGTGATCACCCACGGTACCGACACGCTCGAGGAAACCGCGTACGCGCTGCATCTGGTCGTGACCGGCGACAAGCCGGTCGTGCTGACGGCCGCGATGCGGCCGGCCACCGCGCTGTCGTCCGACGGCCCGCTGAACCTGCTGAACGCGGTGACGGTCGCCGCTCACCCGGCCGCGCGCGGGCAGGGCGTGCTCGTTGCGTTCAACAACCGGATCCACGGCGCGCGTGACGTCGTGAAGACGAGCACCTACGCGGTCGACGCATTCCAGTCGCCGGAACTGGGCGCGCTCGGCTGGGTGCAGGACTGCCGCGTCGAATTCGCGCGACGCGTGACGCGCGCGCGCGATGCGCAACTGGCGATCGCCGCGGCGTGGCCGCCGGTCGAAGTCGTCGCGAGCTATGCGGGCGTGACGCGCACGGCCGTCGACGCGCTCGTCGCGGCGGGCGTGCGCGGCCTCGTCGTCGCGGGCACCGGCAACGGGTCGATCCATGCGACGCTGCAGGCGGCGCTCGCCGATGCGGCGAGCGCGGGCGTCGCCGTGGTGCGCGCGTCGCGCGTCGGCTCGGGGCACGTGATGCGCAATGGCGCCGCGAACGACGATGCGCTCGGTTTCGTGAGCGCCGGGTCGCTGAGCCCGTTCAAGGCGCGCGTGCTGCTGATGCTGGCGCTCGCGAACGGCATTCACGGGTGCGACGCGCTGCAACGCGCATTCGACACGCTGTGACCGGCGGCCGCCGATCGGGCGGCCCGCGGCGCGCATGAAAAAAAGGCAGACCGATGGCCTGCCTTTTTTGCGTCAGTGCTGCGCGATTGCTCAGGACTGCGGCGGAATCACGAGCTTCTGGCCCGGATAGATCCGGTCCGGGCTCGACAGCATCGGCTTGTTCGCCTCGAAGATCGCCGGGTACTTGTTCGCGTCGCCATACACTTCCTTGGCGATCGCCGACAGCGTGTCGCCCGGCTTCACGTCGTGGTACTGAACTTCCGCATCGTCCGGCTGCAGATCGTCGTCGTTCACGCCTGCGACGCCTTGCACGTTGCCGGCCGCGACCTTGACCTTCGCCTTCGTGTCGAGATCGGCGACGCTGCCCGACAGCGTGACGGTACGCGAAGCGCCGTCGAATGCGACGACCAGGTTCGACGTGTCGAGACCTTGTGTGCTGATGTAGTTCTTGATCGCATCGGCCGCGGTCTGGTTCGCGGCATTCGGATCTTCCGCTGCCTGTGCATCAGCGTGACCCAGCAGTTTTTCACCCGCCTCTTTGATAAACGAAAGAAGACCCATCGCTGCACTCCCTAGGTGGTTGAAAAGAAAACGCGCCGTGAAGTGGCGAAAAAAACACCGCGCTGGGCGCGATCACCGGAGTGAGCGCAAGCGCGGCGGATTTCTCGAAAGGCGTGGCGAAAGTGTAGGCGTTCATCACGACGATTGCATGAAAAATCGTACGCTTGAACGTAAAGAAATGTAATACGCGAAATCCGACAGGCGGACACCCGACGACGACGTCTGACCGACCAAGGCTTCCCCGGCGCCGCCGGGTGCCGCTGCGGACCCCACCACGCCGCTCTCAGCCCAGAGCGGCGTTTTTCGCCCCGTCGCGCACGCGTTCAGCGCGGCGCGGCGGGGCGCCCCACCGTGATGCGCGTGTGTTCGCGCATCGATGCGACCGGCCGCGGCCGGATCGCGTGTGTTCGTCGCGCGCCTCCGTCATTGCAGCGGAAACGCGCGGTGCGGCATCCGCGTTACGCGGCCGGCGTCTGGCCGATCTCGAAGTTCGACATGATCTCGAGCGCACGCACGAGCGCCGAGTGATCCCAGGCCTTGCCGCCGTGCGATGCGCACACGCTGAACAGCTGCTGCGCGCTCGCCGTGTGCGGCAGCGCGAGGCCGAGCTTGCGCGCGCCGTCGAGCGCGAGGTTCAGGTCCTTCTGGTGCAGCTCGATGCGGAAGCCCGGATCGAACGTGCGCTTGGTCATCCGCGCGCCGTGCACCTCGAGGATGCGCGACGCGGCGAAGCCGCCCATCAGCGCCTGGCGCACGCGCTCCGGATCGGCGCCCGAACGCGCGGCGAACAGCAGCGCTTCGCCGACCGCCTCGATGTTCAGCGCGACGATGATCTGGTTCGCGACCTTGCAGGTCTGGCCCGCACCGTTGTCGCCGACGAGCGTGATGTTCTTGCCCATCTTCTCGAACAGCGGCTTCGCGCGCTCGAATGCCTGCTCCGGGCCGCCGACCATGATCGTCAGCGTCGCTTCGCGCGCGCCGACTTCGCCGCCGGACACCGGCGCGTCGAGGTAGTCGCAGCCGAGCGCGTTGATCTGCTTCGCGAACGCCTGCGTGTCGAGCGGCGAGATCGAGCTCATGTCGATCACGAGCTTGCCGGCCGTCAGGCCCTTCGCGACGCCGTCGTCGGCGAACAGCACGTTACGCACGTCGGGCGTGTCCGGCACCATCGAGATGATGATGTCCGCGTTCTGCGCGACTTCGGTCGAGCTCGCGACGACCTTCGCGCTCGCGCGCAGGTCGTCGGGAATCGGGAACGCACCGTTCACGACGAGCTGATGATCGCCCTTGAGCAGGTTGCGCGCCATGTGCGCGCCCATGATGCCGAGGCCGATGAAACCGATGGTTGCCATGTGAAAGTCTCCTATAGGGGCGTATGCGGGAAGGGCGGTTCTCAGGCGGCGCGGCGCGCCGAGCCCGGTGCGCAGCCGGCGACGCTTTGCAGCCAGCCGAGCCCTTCCGTCGTGGTGGTGCGGGGCTTGTATTCGCAGCCGACGTAGCCGGCATAGCCGAGCCGGTCGAGCAGTGCGAACAGGAACGCGTAGTTGATCTCGCCCGTGCCCGGCTCGTTGCGGCCCGGGTTGTCCGCGAGCTGGACGTGGCCGATCGACGCGAGGTTGCGTTCGATCGTCGCGGCCAGTTCGCCTTCCATCCGCTGCATGTGATAGATGTCGTACTGCAGGAACAGGTTGTCCGAGCCGACCGCGCGGATCACGTCGAGCCCTTCGGCCGAGCGGTTCAGCGCGAAGCCCGGGATGTCGAAGCTGTTGCACGGCTCGACCAGCAGGCGGATGCCTTCGCGCTTCAGCGCGTCGGCGGCGAAGCGCAGGTTGTCGACGATCGTGACGAAGGTCTTGTCGCGCGCCGTGCTCGCCGACGGGATGCCGACGAGGCAGTTCAGCTGCGGCACCTTCAGCGCCTGCGCATACTCGATCGCACGGCCGACACCTTCCTGGAACTCGCCGACGCGATCGGGCAGGCACGCAATGCCGCGCTCGCCCTGGTCCCAGTTGCCGGCGGGCAGGTTGTGCAGCACGAGGCGCAGGCGGTGCGTCTCGAGCCGCTCGGCGAGTTCCTCTTTCGCGTACGGGTACGGGAACAGGAACTCGACGGCGTCGAAGCCGGCGTCCGCGGCCGCCTTGAAGCGGTCGAGGAACGGCACTTCGTTGAACAGCATGGTCAGGTTTGCAGCAAACTTCGGCATGAGCTAAGCCTCTTCGGTCGGTCAGTCAAAAAAGATGTCGTGCGGATCAGTCGAGCAGCGAGATCGCGGTCGGCGCGTGCTCGGCCTTTTCGGCGAGTTCCTCGAACTCGTTGATCGCGTCGATTTCGGCGCCCATCGAGATGTTCGTCACGCGCTCGAGGATCACTTCGACGACCACCGGCACGCTGAACTCTTCCGCGAGCGATTGCGCCTGACGCAGCGCGGGCTCGATCTCTTCCGGCTTGAACACGCGCAGCGCCTTGCAGCCGAGGCCTTCGGCGACGGCCACGTGGTCGACGCCATAGCCGTTCAGTTCCGGTGCGTTCACGTTGTCGAACGCGAGCTGCACGCAGTAGTCCATGTCGAACGCACGCTGTGCCTGGCGGATCAGCCCGAGGTACGAGTTGTTCACGACGACGTGCACGTACGGCAGCTTGAATTGCGCGCCGGCCGCCAGTTCCTCGATCATGAACTGGAAGTCGTAGTCGCCGGACAGCGCGACGATCTGTCGGGTCGGGTCGGCCGCCCGCACGCCGAGCGCGGCGGGGATCGTCCAGCCGAGCGGGCCGGCCTGGCCGCAGTTGATCCAGTTGCGTGCCTTGAACACGTGCAGGAACTGCGCGGCGGCGATCTGCGACAGGCCGATCGTGCTGACGTAGCACGTATCGCGGCCGAACACCTTGTTCATCTCTTCGTACACGCGCTGCGGCTTGACCGGCACGTTGTCGAAGTGGGTCTTGCGCTGCAGCGTGTGCTTGCGCGCCTGGCACTCGGACACCCACGTGCTGCGATCCTTCAGCTTGCCGGCGGCCTTCCATTCCTGCGCCACCGCGACGAACAGTTCGAGTGCGGCCTTCGCGTCGGACACGATGCCGAGATCCGGGCCGAACACGCGGCCGATCTGGGTCGGTTCGATGTCGACGTGCACGAACTTGCGGCCCTTCGTGTAGACCTCGACGCTGCCCGTGTGGCGGTTTGCCCAGCGGTTGCCGATGCCGAGCACGAAGTCGGACGCGAGCATCGTCGCGTTGCCGTAGCGGTGCGACGTCTGCAGGCCGACCATGCCGGCCATCAGCGGGTGGTCGTCCGGAATCGCGCCCCACGACATCAGCGTCGGGATCACCGGCACGCCGATCGTTTCGGCGAACTGGACGAGCAGGTCTTCGGCCGCGGCGTTGAGCACGCCGCCGCCCGACACGATCAGCGGCTTGTCCGCGTCGTTGAGCATCGCGAGCGCCTTCTCGATCTGCGCGCGGGTTGCCGCGGGCTTGTAGACCGGCAGCGGTTCATACGTGTCGATGTCGAATTCGATCTCGGCGAGCTGCACGTCGATCGGCAGGTCGACCAGCACCGGGCCCGGGCGTCCCGAGCGCATCAGGTGGAATGCCTGCTGGAACACGCGCGGCACGAGCGCCGGCTCGCGCACGGTGACGGCCCACTTGGTGACGGGCTTCGCGATCGACTCGATGTCGACGGCCTGGAAGTCCTCCTTGTACAGGCGCGCACGCGGTGCCTGGCCCGTGATCGCGAGGATCGGAATCGAGTCGGCCGACGCGGAGTAGAGGCCGGTGATCATGTCGGTGCCGGCGGGGCCCGACGTGCCGATGCACACGCCGATGTTGCCCGGCGCGGCACGCGTGAAGCCTTCGGCCATGTGCGACGCGCCTTCGACGTGGCGGGCCAGCACGTGGCTGATGCCGCCCGACTTGCGCATCGCGGAATAGAACGGGTTGATTGCCGCGCCCGGCACGCCGAACGCGGTCTGGATGCCTTCCTTCTCGAGCACGAGTACGGCTGCGTCGACGGCTCTCATCTTGGCCATGAATGTCTCCTTGAATGTGCGGATCTTGCGAATCGGTCTGTTGGGAACACTTTAGGGACGCAGGAATGGTTTGATAAGATCAGCCGAAGTCGCTTATTTCGAAACTAAAAGTATGGAATGACGGCCGGACGGGGCTTCCCGCCGGTGTCGGAGCCGGGACGGAGACAGGACATGGATCGTTTCAAGCAGATCGAGACGTTCGTGCGGGTCGCGGATGCAGGCAGCCTCGCGGCGGCCGCGCTCGAGGAGGGCGTGTCGCCGGTGGTGCTCGGGCGGCGCATCGACGCGCTCGAGAAGCGCCTCGGCGTGAAGCTGATGTACCGCTCGACGCGGCGGCTGGTGGTCAGCGAGGAGGGCGCCGCGTTCCTCGAGCGCTGCCGCGGGCTGCTGTCCGAATGGGACCAGGCCGAGAATGAGCTGGCCGCCGGGCGGCGCGCGGTCAGCGGGCACCTGATCGTGTCCGCGCCGGCCGCGTTCGGCCGCAAGCACGTCGCGCCGCACGCGCCCGGTTTCCTCGCCGACAAGCCGGAAATGCAGCTGTCGTTCAACCTGACCGACCGCGTCGTCGATCTCGTGCGCGAAGGCTACGACCTGTCGATCCGGATCGGCGGCGCGGTCGACCCGAACTTCGTCGCGGTGAAGCTCGCATCGAACCGGCGTGTCGTGTGCGGCACGCCCGACTATTTCCGCCGCCACGGCCGGCCGAAGTCGCTCGACGACCTGCTCCGGCACAACTGTCTCGCCTTCAACCTGCAGGGCGGCCAGAACCGCGGCTGGTATTTCCAGCGCCACGGCAAGATCGTGACGATGCGGGTGGCCGGCAATCTCGACTGCAACGACGGCGAGCTGCTGCATCGCTGGGTGGCCGAGAGCCTCGGGCTCGGCTGGCGCTCGACCTGGGAAATCGCCGCGCAACTCGAGACCGGCGAACTCGAGACGGTGCTCGACGAATATGCGCTGCCGGACTACGACATCCTCGCGGTCTACCCGCAGCAGCGCTACGTGCCCGCGCGCGTGCGCTACTTCATCGACTACCTGCGCGACGCGTATGCGCGCCCCGGCTACTGGAGCACCACGCCGTAGCGGGAGCGGGCGGCCCGACGCGGCCCGGCCGGTGTTTTTTTACGCTTCATGAGCGCGGCGCGGGAATAAACTCGATGCAGCGGCGGTAAGGTCATCGAGCGCGCACGTTGCCGGTCTGTCCGGGCGCCGTGCGCGGAACGGGCGCGGCGTTCGCCGCCGGGACCAGGGAGGCCATGTGGGGCAAGCCGGACAGGCGGTCGATGAACGGGCGGAGGACGACGGGGTCGCGCGCGGCGAGCGGTTTCGCGTGCTCGTGCTGCCGCATCTCGACGCCGCGTACAACCTCGCGCGCTGGCTGAGCGGCAACGCCGGCGATGCGGACGACGTCGTCCAGGACGCGTGCGTGCGCGCGCTGCGCTTCGTCGATTCGTGTCGCGGCGACGACGCGCGGCCGTGGCTGCTGACGATCGTGCGCCACACCTGGTACACCGAATGGCGCCGCCGCACCCATGCGCACGAGGTTGCGCTGCCCGACTCGCTCGACGACGCCGACGTTCCCGACGACTGGCAGCCCGCGACCGAGGATCCGCTCGCGCACCTGCTGCGCGGCGAGAACGTGCGGCTCGTGAATGCGGCGCTCGCGAAGCTGCCGCCCGAATACCGCGAGGTGCTCGTGCTGCGCGAGATGGAGGACCTGAGTTACCGCGAGATTGCGGCGATCGCGGATGTGCCGGTCGGCACGGTAATGTCGCGGCTCGCGCGCGGCCGCCGCAAGCTCGCCGCGCTGCTGGGCGGCGACGCAGCAACGGCGTCCGGCGCGAGGCCGGGGCGCACGCCGGCGGGCGGAACTGCATCGGAGGCGATCGATGGACTGTAACGAAGCGCGCGCATTGCTCGACGCGGACGTCGACCGGGAGCTGCCGGCGCCCGATGCGTTGCGCGTCCAGCGCCATGTCGAAGGGTGCGATGCATGCCGCCGCGAACGCGAGCGGATCGTCGCGCTGAGCCGGGCCGTGCGGCAGGCCGATTACCATCGCGCGCCGGCCGAGTTGCGCGCGCGCATCCTGGCGAGCCTGCCGGTGGAGGACGACGCGTCGGTCGGGGTGCTGTCGCGCCCGGAACCGGCGCCCCGGCCCGAGCCCCGATCGCAGCCGCAGCCGCAGCCGCAGCCGCAGCCGCAGCCGCGCGGTCGCCGCTGGTTTTCCTGGCCGGGCGGCCGTGGCGCATCGGCGCGCCCGGCGCCTGCCGGCCCGGGGCCGCGCGTCGCGGCGCTGCCGGGGCTCGGCTGGGGCGTGGCGCTGATGGTCGCGCTGGCCGCGGCGGCGGGGATGGCGCTGACTGCGCGCCACGCCGAGACCGACCGCACGGTCGACGAACTCGTGTCGAGCCACGTGCGGGCCGGCCTGTCGGCGCGCGACATCGATGTGATCTCGACCGACCGGCACACGGTCAAGCCGTGGTTCAACGGCCGGCTCGACTATGCGCCGCCGGTCGAGGATCTGGCCGCGAACGGCTTCGCGCTGGCCGGCGGCCGGCTCGACTACGTCGGGCGTCGCCGCGTCGCCGTGCTCGTGTACCGCTACCGGCAGCACGTGATCGACGTCTACGTGCGGCCGGCCGGCGAGGGACAGGCCGCGGCGCCTTACACGACCGTGTCGCAGGGCTACGCGCTCGACCGCTGGGACGCGGCCGGGATGACCTGGTGGGCCGTGACCGATGCCGAACCGCCGGCGCTGGCCGCGTTCAGGACCGCGCTCGACGCGCGGCTCGCCGGGGCGCGTACCGAATAGCGGCAAGCGGCGCGCGTCGTTGGCCGCGGAGGGGGCCGGCCGGCCCGGGCCCGCTGCAAGGCCCGGCCGCCGGCGGATCGCTCGCGCCGGCAACGATCCGGACCCGAATGCAAAACGGCCGCGCAGCCCGGCCGGCCCAGCCGTTGTTGCGGCCCGAGCGGCTCAAGTCGTTGAAAACATGGCCGAATCCGCCCGGAAATCGTCGATCGGTGTTGCATGTGCCCCGTATCCGGGTTAGAATCTTCGGCTTCTCACTTGCCACACCGGTTCAGACGCCCGGGTGGCTTCAATCCACAAGGAGTGTGTAATGCGTCATTACGAAATCGTATTCATCGTGCACCCCGATCAGAGCGAGCAAGTGCCCGCGATGATCGAGCGTTACAAGACCACGATCACGACGCACGGCGGCCAGATCCACCGTGTCGAAGACTGGGGCCGTCGCCAGCTGGCCTACATGATCGAGAAACTCGCGAAGGCTCACTACGTCTGCATGAACATCGAGTGCGACCAGACGACGCTCGACGAACTCGAACACGCGTTCAAGTTCAACGACGCCGTGCTGCGCCACCTCATCGTCAAGATGAAGAAGGCCGAGACCGGCCCGTCGCCGATGATGAAGGAAGTTCAGCGCGAAGAAGCCAAGAAGGCGGCTGCAGCTCAGCCGACCGAAGCGCAGGCTTAAGTTCGTCACTTATTTAAGCCATCAAGGAGCGCGTCACTTACGTGAACAGATTGCAATTGACGGCGAGCGTCGTCGAACGCGAACCGGTGCGATATACGCCGGCGGGTGTTCCGATCGCAAGCGCCACATTGCATCACCGCACGGAAGTCGTCGAGGCAGGCATTCCCCGTCAGGTCGAAATGACGATCGAGGCGGTGGCGGCCGGTGAGGCGAGCGGCAGGCTGGAGAGCCGTGAAATGGGCGTCGAGACGCTGTTCACGGGCTTCCTGGCGAAGAAAAGCCGCAACGCGAGAACCTTGGTGTTTCACATCACTGCATTGCAGGACATAGGAAAGGACTGAAATCATGGCCCGCCCGACTGGTAAGAAATTCGACAAGCGTCGTCAGCAACAAAACCCGCTCTTCAAGCGCAAGAAGTTCTGCCGTTTCACGGCAGCAGGCGTCGACCAGATCGACTACAAGGACACGGATACGCTGAAGGACTTCATCGGCGAAAACGGCAAGATCACGCCGGCTCGCCTGACGGGTACGAAGTCGCACTATCAGCGTCAGCTGGATACGGCAATCAAGCGTGCGCGTTTCCTCGCGCTGCTGCCGTACACCGATCAGCACAAGGCGTAATCAGGCGACGCAATAAGGAGAATTCGAATGCAAATCATTCTGTTGGAAAAAGTCGCCAATCTGGGCAACCTCGGCGATATCGTCAAGGTCAAGGACGGTTACGCTCGCAACTTCCTGATCCCGAACCGCAAGGCTCGCCGTGCAACGAAGGAAGCGATCGCCGAATTCGAAGTTCGCCGCGCTGAACTCGAAAAGATCGCCGCTGAAAAGCTGGCGGCATCGCAGGCAGTCGGCGAGAAGCTGAACGGCCAGTCGTTCGAAGTCACGCAGAAGTCGGGCGTTGACGGCCGCCTGTTCGGCTCGGTCACGAACGGCGACGTCGCGGAACTGCTGAAGAAGGCAGGTTTCGAAGTCGAGAAGCTGCAGGTTCGCATGCCGGAAGGCCCGCTGAAGATGATCGGCGAGCACAACGTCCAGGTCGCGCTGCACACGGACGTCGTCGTCGACGTCACGATCAACGTGATCGGCGACCACGCGTAAGCGTACGCAAGCTTTCCGGGCGGCTTCCGCCGTCCGGACAAGGGCAGGCGCCCGGGCAACCGGGGCCTGCCTTTTTTATTGCCGCATCACTGGCGGCCGGTATGGCGCCGTCCTGTGTAATTCGCGATAATCCCAACCCATGAACGCGCCGCAAGATCCTCAAATCGAATCGCTGAAAGTCCCGCCGCATTCGGTCGAAGCCGAGCAGTCGGTGCTCGGCGGCCTGTTGCTCGACAACGCGGCCTGGGACCGGATTGCCGACTTCCTGTCGCAGGGCGACTTCTACCGCTACGACCACCGGATCATCTACGAGCACATCGGCCGGCTGATCGCGTCGACGCGTCCGGCCGACGTCGTGACCGTGTATGAAGCGCTGGTCACGTCCGGCAAGGCCGACGACGTTGGCGGGCTCGCCTACCTGAACGCGCTCGCACAGAACACGCCGAGCGCAGCGAACATCCGTCGCTATGCGGAAATCGTGCGCGACCGGGCGGTGCTGCGCCGGCTCGTGTCGGTCGCCGATGAAATCTCGGCCGACGCGTTCAATCCGCAGGGCAAGGAAGTCCGCCAGCTGCTCGACGAGGCCGAGTCGAAGGTGTTTTCGATCGCCGAGGAAGGCGCGCGCGGCAATCAGGGCTTCCTCGAAGTCGGCCCGCTGCTTACGCAGGTCGTCGAGCGCATCGATACGCTGTATCACACCGCGAATCCGAGCGACGTCACGGGCACGCCGACGGGCTTCGTCGACCTCGACCGGATGACTTCCGGGATGCACGGCGGCGAGCTGATCATCGTCGCGGGGCGCCCGTCGATGGGCAAGACCGCGCTGTCGATGAACATCGGCGAATATGTCGCGGTCGAGTACGGGTTGCCCGTTGCGGTGTTCTCGATGGAAATGCCGGGCACCCAGCTCGTGATGCGGATGCTCGGCTCGATCGGCCGGCTCGACCAGCACCGGATGCGCACGGGCCGCCTGACGGACGAGGACTGGCCGAAGTTGACGCACGCGGTGCAGAAGATGAGCGAGGCGCAGCTCTTCATCGACGAGACGGGCGGCCTGAACCCGATGGAATTGCGCTCACGCGCGCGGCGTCTCGCGCGGCAATGCGGCAAGCTCGGCTTGATCATCGTCGACTACCTGCAGCTGATGTCGGGTTCGTCGCAGGGCGAGAACCGCGCGACCGAAATCTCGGAAATCTCGCGATCGCTGAAGAGTCTGGCGAAGGAGCTGGACGTGCCGGTGATCGCGCTGTCGCAGCTGAACCGCGGGCTGGAGCAGCGTCCGAACAAGCGTCCGGTGATGTCCGATTTGCGCGAATCGGGCGCAATCGAACAGGACGCGGACGTGATCCTGTTCATCTACCGCGACGAAGTCTACAACCCGGACAGCCCCGACAAGGGTACGGCCGAAATCATCATCGGCAAGCAGCGTAACGGCCCGATCGGTCCCGTTCGGCTCACGTTCCTGGGGCAATACACGAAGTTCGACAACTTTGCCGGGGCCCAGAACTTCCACGGCGACTAACGCCCGAAGTAAACCCTTATTTCGCCGACGTTGTATTCAATCCCGGCGTGCGCATATGCGCACGCCGCGTCACGCGTGGAAACGGTACAATGTCGCCCGTTTTCGTGACAGTAGTTTGACAATCTCTCAGGAATCCCATGTTCGGTCGATTCATGCCCACCGAGGGCAAGTTCTTTGAACTCTTCAACGCGCACGCCAAGCACATCGTGGCCGGCGGACGCGAACTCGAACTGCTGATCGACAATCTCGCCGACGCCGAGATTCACAAGCAAAACGTGCAAACCGCCGAGAAGGCCGCTGACAAGCTCACGCATGAAGCGATCGATCTGCTGCACAAGACCTTCATCACGCCGCTCGATCGCGACGAGATCCACAAGCTGATCACGACGATGGACGACATCCTCGACCTGATGGAGGACGTCGCGACGGCCGTGTCGCTGTACGACGTGCAGTCCGTCACGTCCGAGGCGAGCCAGCTCGCGCACATCGTCACGCAGTCGGCCCAGCACGTGCAGCAGGCCGTCGGCTTGCTGTCCGACATGAAGCAGTCGGCGCAGATCCTCAAGCAGTGCGAGGAGATCGACCGCTGGGAGTCGGAGGCCGATCGCGTGCTGCGCGCGGCAATGTCGAAGCTGTTCCGCGAGGAAGACGACGTGAAGACGCTCATCAAGCTGAAGGCGATCTACGAGCTGCTCGAAGAGATCACCGACAAGTGCGAGGACGTCGCGAACATCATCGAAGGCATCGTGCTGGAAAACGCCTGAGCGGACCACGATGCATTCGATACAACTCGCCCTATGGATGGTCGCGACGCTGGTGCTCGTCGCGCTCGTATTCGACTTCATGAACGGCTTTCACGACGCGGCGAACTCGATCGCCACGGTCGTGTCGACCGGGGTACTGAAGCCCCAGCAGGCCGTGGTGTTCGCGGCCGCGTTCAACGTCATCGCGTATTTCATCTTCCACCTGAAAGTTGCACAGACCGTCGGCAAAGGCACGATCGACCCCGAGATCGTCGACCACTACGTGGTGTTCGGCGCACTCGTCGGCGCGATCGGCTGGAACGTGATCACGTGGTACTACGGGATTCCGTCGAGCTCGTCGCATGCGCTGATCGGCGGCCTCGTCGGCGCGGCGCTCGCGAAGTCGGGCTGGGGTTCGCTGAACATCGACGGGTTGCTGAAGACGGTTGCGTTCATCTTCATCTCGCCGCTGCTCGGCTTCATTCTCGGCTCGCTGTTCATGCTCGGTGTTTCGTGGCTGTATTTCCGCACCGCGCCCAGCAAGGTCGACCGGCGGTTCCGCCGGCTGCAATTGCTGTCGGCCGGGCTGTACAGCCTGGGCCACGGCGGCAATGACGCGCAGAAGACGATCGGCATCATCTGGATGCTGCTGATCGCGTCGGGCTACGCGTCGGCGACGTCCGATGCGCCGCCCGCGTGGGTGATCGGCGCGTGCTATCTGTCGATGGGCCTCGGCACGCTGTTCGGCGGCTGGCGCATCGTGCGCACGATGGGCCAGAAGATCACGAAGCTCAAGCCGGTCGGCGGTTTCTGTGCGGAAACCGGCGGCGCGATGACGCTGTTCCTCGCATCGTTCCTCGGCATTCCGGTGTCGACCACGCACACGATCACCGGTGCGATCGTCGGCGTCGGCGCGACGCAGAAGCTGTCGGCCGTGCGCTGGGGCGTCGCCGGCAACATCGTGTGGGCGTGGGTGCTGACGCTGCCGGCGTCCGCGCTGTTCGCGGCCGGCGGCTGGTGGCTCGGGCACCAGATCTTCTGATTCCGCCGCTGCCGGACACGAAATGCGCCGCAAGCCGAAAGGTTGCGGCGCATTTTCTTTGGTGGTCGGGAAGGGGGCGGCCCATGGCGGGGCCGCCGCCGGGGATGCGCCGCGTCAGTAAGTTCCGTTCGCGAAGCGGGCGATCGGATCGTCCGCCGTGCCGGTGCGCGGACTGACGGGCGCGGATTGCGTCGACGCCCGCAGCACCTGCACGGGTTCGGTGGTGCGCGGCGACGGTGCGGTGGCCGCGGGCGGCGGTTCGTCATCGAACGCGGCCGCCTGGGCGGCTGTCAGTGCCGTCGTCGGAATCTGCGTGCCGACCTCTGCCGGGCCGGCCGGTGCTGCATTCGCGGTCAGGGTGGTCAGGTCGCCGTTCGCCGAGGTTGCCTGCTGCCGGGCGGCTTGCACGCGCGGCGGCGGTTCGTACGGATCGGCGGCGGGCACGGCTGCCGGGGCAACCGCGGCGGTCGCCACGACCGGAGCGGGCGACGGAGTCGCTCCGGCTTGCGACGGCGCATAGGCCGGCTGTCGCGGCGCGGCGGCCGTGACGACAGCGGCCGGTGCGGCCGCCGGCGCGTCGCGCCGTGCCTCGTAGGTCGGCGCATCGAATGGCGTCGGCGTGCCGCGCGGCGGCGCGACGCGGCGAATGCCGTCGAAGCGCTTGGCCCAGTACGGGTTCGTCAGGTAATCGAGCCGCACGGTGCCGCCGGTCGACGGCGCGTTGACGAAGCGCAGCTTGCCGACATAAATGCCGACGTGCGAGTGCGGGCGTCCGGTCGTGTTGAAGAAGATCAGGTCGCCCGGCGCGACCTGGTCGGGGTCGATCGACACGCCGCGGCTGCTCATGTCGGCGGTCGTGCGCGGCAGGTCCACGTCGGCCGCGCGGCCGATCACGTAGCGCACGAGCCCGCTGCAGTCGAAGCCGCTCGTCGGCGTGTTGCCGCCCCAGCGATACGGCACGCCGACGAGGCTCATCGCCTGGATCGAGATTTCTTCCTGACCGACGCTGTGATCGACGAACTTCGGGAAATTGGCGGGCGCCGGGAACGCGCGCGGCGTCGTGATCTTCATGCCGGAGGTGCGCGATGCCGACTGCGGCGGCACGCTGGAGCAGGCCGCGAGCAGTGAAACGACGGCGACGGGAACCCAGATTCGAAGCATGACAAGGCGGACGAGCGCGGCGCGCTCGCGAATCGTATGACAACAGACAGACCCGATGGTAGACGTTCCGGCGGGGCTTAGGCAACCATTCCTGAGAATTTACTTGAAGTTTCGTGCGTAAGTGAGGTCGTTGCGTAACGAAGCATGACCAACGATTCCGACCCCATAAATAAAAACGGCGCTCCGGGAACGGAGCGCCGCATGGCGTCGAAGGCCGGCGAGGAGCCGGCGTATCGCGTTACAGGATGTCCGACGCGTAGTCGGCGAGCCGCGAGCGTTCGCCGCGTGCGAGCGTCACGTGGCCGCTGTGGCCCCAGCCCTTGAAGCGGTCGACGACGTAGGTGAGGCCCGAACTGCCTTCGGTCAGGTAAGGCGTGTCGATCTGCGCGATGTTGCCGAGGCACACGATCTTCGTGCCGGGGCCCGCGCGCGTCACGAGCGTCTTCATCTGTTTCGGCGTCAGGTTCTGCGCCTCGTCGATGATTAGGTACTTGTCGACGAACGTGCGGCCGCGCATGAAGTTCATGCTCTTCACCTTCAGGCGCGAACGGATCAGTTCCTGCGTCGCCGCACGGCCCCATTCGCCGGCTGCGTCGTCGGTCTTCTGCAGCACTTCGAGGTTGTCGTCGAATGCACCCATCCACGGCTGCATCTTCTCTTCCTCGGTGCCGGGCAGGAAACCGATGTCCTCGCCGACGGGCACGGTCGCGCGCGTCACGATGATCTCGTTGTAGCGCTTGTCGTCGAGCACCTGCGCGAGGCCGGCCGCGAGCGCGACGAGCGTCTTGCCGGTGCCGGCCTGGCCAAGCAGCGTGACGAAGTCGATCTCGGGGTTCATCAGCAGGTTCAGCGCGAAGTTCTGCTCGCGGTTGCGCGCGGTAATGCCCCACACGTTGTTCTTGTGGTGGCTGTAGTCGCGCAGCGTCTGCAGCAGCGCCGTCTTGCCGTTCAGCTCGCGGACGATCGCGTGGAACGTCGGTTCGCCGTTCTGCGGCTCGAGATAGACGAACTCGTTGACGAGCATCGACGCGACGAGCGGGCCCGTCACGCGGTAGTACGTGGTGCCAGTCTTCGTGTCCTGCCAGCTCTCCATGCCCTTCGCGTGCCTGGTCCAGAAGTCCTGCGGCAGTTCGCGCACGCCGGAATACAGGAGGTCCTTGTCCTCGAGTACCTGGTCGTTGAAGTAGTCTTCCGCGGGCAGGCCGAGCGCATGCGCCTTGATCCGCATGTTGATGTCTTTCGACACCAGCACGACCTGGCGGTCCGGCCGGTCGCGCTGCAGTGCGCGCACGACGCCGAGGATCTGGTTGTCGGCCTTGCCTTCCGGCAAACCTTCGACCGGCGCGATGTCCGTGAGCTTCGTCTGGAAGTACAGGCGGCCGAGCGCCTCGCGGCTGCCGAGGCGCGACAGCGGAATGCCGGCCGAGATCGGGCCGCCGTCGGCGACCAGCGCGTCGAGCGTGCGGCTCACCTGGCGTGCGTTGCGCGCGACTTCGGACATCCCCTTCTTGTGGTTGTCGAGTTCCTCGAGCGTCATCATCGGCAGATAGACGTCGTGTTCCTCGAAGCGGAAGAGGCTGCTCGGGTCGTGCATCAGCACGTTGGTGTCGAGCACGAACAGCTTCTGCAGTTCGGCTTCGGCCGGCTTGCGGCTGCGCGACTTTGTCGCGGCGCCGGCATCGCGCGCGGGTGCCGCGGCAGGCTTCCCGGCAGCGGGCTTGTCGTGACGCGCGACGACCGGCGCGGCGGGGGCTGCGGGTGCCGCGGGTTCGGCCGGCGCCTGCATCGGCTGCAGCAGGGCAGCCGTCTGCCTGGTCTTGCGGCTGCGTGCGGGCGTGCCTGCGGCGTCTTGCGCCGACGATGCGACGGCGCGCAGCGGCGCGGCCGTGTTCGCGGCTTCGGTCATCGGTTGGGCCACGCTGGCCGGGCCATAGTCACCGGCTGTGGATGCGTCCCCTTCGGCGGATTTCTTCGCGGCTTTCGCGGGCCGCGCTTTCGCCTTGTATTCGTCGGGCGGCAGCAGGCTGCCGAGCTTGCTGGGGGGAGTAGGCAAAGGCATGGTGTCCCTCGGGAGGAATCGTGTCGCATGAAGTGCGCCGCTGATCGCATCCTGCGTGACGTAGACGCATGCAGTTTGCGCGCGGTGGCGCACAGGAATTTCGTCTAGCCGGTTCGCCTAGGTGTCGATCAGCTCCTTGACAGGGTGAGGGCCGGACCGAGGGCCGGCGCGCAGTCCATAAAAAAAGCCGCTGCCCCGTCGACAGGGACATGCGGCTCGGCTGATGCCGTCGTGATGCGCGTCAGGTGCCAGGAAGCATCGCAACGGGCACCGGCGCAGCTACGAGAAATATGGGGCGAACTGGCATTCATTGCGGCCCAATATAACGCGCCTCAAAGCGCTTGTACAGCACTTAGCACGTCGTCCACGTGACCGGGCACCTTGATGCCGCGCCATGCGTGGCGAAGCACGCCGTCGGCGTCGATGAGGAACGTCGAGCGCTCGATTCCGCGCACTTCCTTGCCATACATTTTCTTCATCTTGATGACATCGAACAGCGCGCACAGCGCTTCATCGGCATCGGAAATCAGCGGGAACGGCAGTTCCAGCTTTGCCTTGAAATTGTCATGCGAGCGCAGGCTGTCGCGCGACACGCCGATGACTTCGGCGCCGGCCTTCTTGAACTTCGGATAGAGATCGCGGAACTGCAGGCCTTCGGTCGTGCAGCCCGGCGTGTTGTCCTTCGGATAGAAATACAGGACGAGCTTCTTGCCCTTCAGGTCGGACAGCGAAATGTCGCCGCCCGTCGCCGGCGCGGTGAAATCGGGAACTTGACGGTCAACTTCGACGGACACGTGTTTCTCCTGTTGTTATGGAAAGGCGCCGCTCGGGCGGCGCGGTTCGGCGGGGCGCCGCGGCGGCACGCCGCAAGGGCGGCGCCGGCGCGCGCGAACTCAGTCGGGCTGGACGATCAGTTCGCCGGAGCGGCCGGGGATCTCGCCCCACGTGACAGGGTACGATGGCAGCGAGTCGCGGTCCAGCGTCGCGTGGTAATCGCCCATCGTCGCAAACGTATGGCCCTGCGCGCGCCAGCCGGCGAGCAACTGCTCGAACACGGGCGCGAGCTTCTGGCCTTCGAGTTCCGCATGCAGCGTGAACACCTGGTCGTGCGGATTGGTTTCCGTGAACTTCAGGATGTGCGCGGCGACGTTGTGCGTGTCGATGCCGTCGATGCCGAGCACTTCGTCGAGCGTCGGCAGCGAGGTCGGCATCTGCACGTGCGACAGCGTGCGGCCGCCGACCACGGGCAGGTACGGCGAATGGCCGCGACCGTCGGATGCGTAGCGCATCCCCCATGCGTCGATCTGCTCGAACGCCGCGTCGTTCATCTGCCAGCCGGCCGCGCCGTGCGTGACGGGCGGCGCGCCGAAGATGTCGATGAAGCGCGCGTGGCTCTTCTGCATTTCACGCGCGGTCCAGTCGCGATCGCGCATGCGCACGTTGTCCTGCCAGTACACGTGATCCCACGTATGGATCCCGCATTCGAAGCCGGCCTCGTGGATCGCGCGCATGTCGGCGATCGCGCGGCGGCCGATGTCGGGGCCCGGCAGCAGCACGCCGTACATCAGCTGCTTCACGCCGTAATGCTCGACCACCGACGTGCGCGACACCTTCTTCAGGAAGCCGGGGCGGAACACGCGCCGCAGCGCCCAGCCCGTGTGATCGGGCCCGAGGCTGAAGAGGAAGGTCGCGCGCGCACTGAAGCGGTCGAAGATGCGCGCGAGGTTCGGCACGCCTTCGCGTGTGCCGCGCAGCGTGTCGACGTCGATCTTGAGAACGATGCGAGCCAAGCGAGCGTCCCGATCAGCCTTGCTGTTCGACGAGCGCGCGCGCGTCGGCGACGTGGCCGCGATACGCTTCGAAGATGTTGCGCAGTGCGTCGTCGAACGTGGCTTGCGGCGCCCAGCCGAGTTCCTGCATCGTGTTGTCGATCTTCGGCACGCGGTTCTGCACGTCCTGGTAGCCGTTGCCGTAGTACGCGCCGGATGTCGTCTCGACGAGCTTCACCTGCTTGGCCGAATCGGCGTACTCGGGGAATTCCGCTGCCAGCTCGAGCATCTTGTGCGCGAGTTCGCGAACCGAGAAGTTGTTCTTCGGATTCCCGATGTTGTAGATCTTGCCCGACGCGACACCGTCCTTGTTCTCGATGATCTTCATCAGCGCACTGATGCCGTCGCCGATGTCGGTGAACGCGCGCTTCTGCGAGCCGCCGTCGACGAGGCTGATGTTCTCGCCGCGCACGATGTGGCCGAGGAACTGCGTGACCACGCGCGAGCTGCCTTCCTTCGGCGTGTAGATCGAGTCGAGGCCCGGCCCGATCCAGTTGAACGGACGGAACAGCGTGAAGTTCAGGCCTTCCATCCCGTAGCCCCAGATCACGCGGTCCATCAGCTGCTTCGAGCATGCGTAGATCCAGCGCGGCTTGTTGATCGGGCCGTAGGTGAGCGCCGATGCGTCCGGATCGAACTGCTCGTCCGAGCACATGCCGTAGACCTCGGAGGTCGACGGGAACACGAGGTGCTTGCCGTACTTGACGGCCGAACGCACGATCGGCAGGTTCGCCTCGAAGTCGAGCTCGAACACGCGCAGCGGCTGCTGGACGTAGGTCGCGGGCGTCGCGATCGCCACGAGCGGCAGGATCACGTCGCACTTCTTCACGTGATACTCGACCCACTCCTTGTTGATCGTGATGTCGCCTTCGAAGAAGTGCATCCGCTCGTGGTTGACGAGGTCGCCCAGCCGATCGGTCTGCATGTCCATGCCGAACACTTCCCAATCGGTGGTTTCAAGAATGCGCTTCGACAGGTGATGGCCGATGAAGCCGTTCACACCCAGGATCAGGACTTTTTTTGCTTTCATGAATGACGGGAAGAATGAATGAACTGCGCGAATTCCGCGGGCGTCACGACGGATTCGCTGCCGTCGCGCTGCTGCCACAGCTCGAGAATGGATAGGGCGCGGCTGTCGCCGCAGACGCCGAATAGCGCATTATCGCTTACGTGCAGGCCGGGCGGCAAATCCGCTGCGGCCGCGGCGAGCGCGCTGCCGGGCGCCGCGAGGCGCGCGCGGGCGATCACGAAACGCGTGCCGCCGATGTCGGTGAACGCGCCCGGATACGGGGGCGCGACCGCGCGCACCAGGTTGTAGACCTGCGCGGCCGGCTTCGACCAGTCGACGCGGCCGTCCTCCGGCTTGCGCCCGCCGTGGTAGCTGCCGCTCGCGAGATCGTTCGGCAGGTGCGGCGCATCGCCCGCGAGCAGCGCGGGCAGCACGCGCCAGAGCGTCTGCTCGGCGGCGACCGTCACCTTGTCGAACACCTGCGTGGCCGTGTCGTCGGGCAGGATCGGCACCGCGGTCTGGCCGATGATCGCGCCGGCGTCCGGCTTGGCGGCCATCTCGTGCAGCGTCGCGCCGGTTTCCGTTTCGCCGTTCAGCACGGCCCAGTTGGTCGGTACCCGACCCCGGTATTTCGGCAGCAGCGAACCGTGCATGTTGTACGCGCCGCGCGGCGCGATCGCGAGCAGGTCCACCGGCAGCATGTGGCGGTAGTAGAAGGAGAAGATGAAGTCCGGCTGCGCGTCGGACACCGCGCGGCGCAGCGCCGGGTCGGCGGGGTCGGCCGGCGTGACGACCGGAATCCCGTGCTCGGCGGCGACCGACGCGACGCTGCCGAACCAGATGTTCTCGTTCGGGTTGTCCTCGTGCGTGACGACGAGCGCGACGTCGACGCCGCGTGCCAGCAGTACCTGCAGGCAGCGCACGCCGACGTTGTGATACGCGAAGACGACGGCGCGCGGCTTCATTGCGCGGCCCCCGTGCGGTTCGTGGCGGCCGGCACCGCCGGCATGCCGTCGTGCTGTTCGAGCACGGCCTGGATCAGGTAGCGCGGCCGTGCACGCACCTGCTGGTAAATGCGGCCGACGTATTCGCCGAGCAGGCCGAGCGCGAAAATGATCACGCCGAGCAGGAAGAACGTGATCGCGAACAGCGTGAACACGCCTTGCACTTCCGCGCCGACGATGAAGCGGCGCACGAGCAGCAGCACGAACAGCGCGGCGGAGCCGAGCGACAGGATCACGCCGATGAACGACAGCCACTGCAGCGGCACGACCGAGAAGCCCGTCACGAGGTCGAAGTTCAGCCGGATCAGGCTGTACAGCGAGTACTTCGACTCGCCCGCGAAGCGTTCCTCGTGCGCGACCTCGATTTCGGTCGGTTTCT
The DNA here is from genome assembly GCF_003853425.1 of Burkholderia sp. Bp9140. Classification (NCBI taxonomy): domain Bacteria; kingdom Pseudomonadati; phylum Pseudomonadota; class Betaproteobacteria; order Burkholderiales; family Burkholderiaceae; genus Burkholderia; species Burkholderia sp. Bp9140. The sequence continues at coordinate 78,555 of NZ_QTPQ01000017.1, read as the reverse complement.
GCGCGAACGTGTAGGCCAGCGCGGGGATGAACGTGTTGACTTCGCCGCACACGTTGATCGTGTCGATGATGCGGCGGCTGTACGCGCGCAGCATGCAGCCCTGGTCGGTCATCTTGATCCGCGTGATGCGCTCGCGCAGCCGGTTCATCATCTGCGACGCCTTGCGCCGCCACAGGCTGTCCTGACGCTGCTTGCGGATCGAGCCGACGTAGTCGTAGCCCTCGCGCATCTTCGCGATCAGCTTGCCGATTTCTTCCGGCGGGTTCTGCAGGTCGGCATCGAGCGTGATGACGATCTCGCCGTGCGACTGCGCGAAGCCGGCGAGGATCGCCATGTGCTGGCCGTAGTTGCCGTTGAGCAGCACGACGCGCGTCGTGTCGGGGCGCACGTGGAACTGGTCTGCCAGCATCGCGGCCGAGCGGTCGCGGCTGCCGTCGTTGATCAGGATCACTTCGTACGACGTGCCGAGTGCGTCGAGTGCCGGGTAGAGCCGCGCGAACAGCGCAGCCAGGCCGTCTTCCTCGTTGTACACGGGGATGATGACCGATACCTCCGGGTTCGCGGCGCCCGGATGCCCGGCGCGTGCTTCAAGGTGATTCATGTACGCTTATTTTCCGTATTGTTCGCAAATGTGGTTGATGGCGTCGGCCACGCGACGCACGTCGTCTTCCGTCATCTGCGTGAAGAGCGGCAGCGTGACGGTCGATGCGCCGTACCGTTCGGCGTGGGGGAACATGCCCTCCTTGAAGCCGCGCGCACGGTACAGCGTGAAGAGATGGACGGCCGGGTAGTGGACGCCCGTGCCGATCCCGCGTTCCTTCATCTGCGCCATGAAATCGGCGCGCGAGATCGACAGCCGGTCGAGCGGCAGCGTGACCTGGAACATGTGCCAGTTGCTGTTCTCGAAATCGGCGACGGGCAGGCCGAGCCCGAGCTCCACGGCCGGGCCGCCGTCGAGCGCGGCGAAATACGCGCGCGCGAGTGCGCGGCGCTGCGCGGTGAAGCGCGCGAGGTGCGGCAGCTGGCCGAGGCCGACCCGGGCGGCGACGTCGGTCAGGTTGTACTTGCCGCCGAGCACGTCGCAGTCCATCCCGTCGAAGCCGGTGCGCGTGATGCCCTGCAGCCGGTACTTCTGCGCGAGCGTCGCCTCGGCCTCGTTGTTCAGCACGAGCGCGCCGCCTTCGATCGTCGTCAGGTTCTTGTTCGCGTGGAAGCTGAACGACACGATGTCGCCGAGCGCGCCGATCCGCTGGCCTTTCCACGTCGAGCCGAGCGCCTGCGCGGCGTCCTCGATCACGCGCAGGTTGTGCGCGCGTGCGATCGCGTACAGGCGGTCCATGTCGACCGGCAGGCCGGCCAGGTAGACCGGGATGATCGCCTTCGTGCGCGGCGTGATCGCCTGCTCGAGCTTGTCGAGGTCGATGTTGCGCGTGACGGGGTCGATGTCGGCGAACACGGGCGTCGCGCCGGTCTCGAGGATCACGTTGCTGGTTGATACCCACGTCGCCGGCGTCGTGATCACTTCGTCGCCCGGGCCGACGCCCGCAATGCGCAGACCGATCTCGAGCGTGCAGGTGCCCGAATTGAACGCACGGACCGGACGGCCGCCGCAATACTCGGACAGCGCGGCTTCGAATTTCTGGCTCTGCGGGCCGGTGGTGATCCAGCCCGAGCGCAGCACGTCGACGACGCCCTGGATGGTTTCCTCATCGATCTCGGGGCGGGTGAACGGCAGAAACGGAGCGGTAGTCTGGCTCATGAACGCGTTGGTCTGTAATGGCGTGTAATAAAGGGGTCGGGCGATCCGGCCCGAAACCGGCATTAAACACCGGTTGGCGGATTCGTACCGTGATTTTTTGTAGGCGGACGCTTAACGTGCGCCGGGCCCGCCGCGCGCGCTCAACTGCGCGCGAGCACGAGCACGCCGATCAGAATGATGCCGATGCCGACGAGCCGCTGGACCGACAGCACTTCGCCGAACAGGTACCAGGCGGCGAATGCGTTGACCACGTAGCCGAGCGACAGCATCGGATACGCGATCGACACGTCGACCCGCGACAGCCCGAGAATCCAGACGACGACGCTCAGCACGTAGCAGCCGAGGCCGCCGATGATCGGCAACTGGGTCGCGATCTTCAGGCCGACCGGGACGATGTTCGCACGGCTGAATTCGAAGTGTCCAACGGCGTTGACGCCGGCCTTCAGCAGAAGTTGCGCACAGGCGTTGAGCATCACGCCGGTGATGATGCAGACGAACGAAACGGGATTCATGCGGTGGACATCCTTACGATTGCGGTTTCTCGACGATCACGCGGCGGTTGTCGCGCGCGATCACGCGCATCGGCACGCCTTGCCTGACCAGCGTGTCGTACTGGCCGGGCGGCATGATCGCGAGCGCATGGGTTTCCTGCTTCCAGCGTTCGATCCATTGGTCGACGGTCGGGATCCATTTGTTCGGCTCGACCGAGATCCCGAAGGCGAGCTCGTCCTGGCGCTGGACCATGATCGTCGTGTGGCCCATGTAGAACGGGAACGTGTGATCGAGCATCTCGATCGAGTAGAACGGCGTGTCGGGCGGCAGCTTCGCCAGTTCGGCGCGCACGGCGGGCGCGAGCAGCGCGCCCGAGCTGTAGCGGCCGAATTCGTCGTGGCCGGTGCCGCCGATCGTGCCGAACGCGAGCCACGCGGCGCCGAACGCGGTGATCGCCGCCGCGACGCCCACGCGGCGGTTCAGCCAGGCAGCCGCGAGCGTCAGCGCGGCCGCGACGGCAAGGCCTGCGTACAGCCACATCTGGAACGCGCGGTACAACGCGTTCGGCGTGCGGGCGTCGCCCTGGTAGGCAAGGAAGATGATCCCGAACGCCGCGACGACGAAGAACACGAGATAGCCGAGCAGGTGACGACGGAACCGCTCGGCGGTCAGCAGCGGCAGGTACGCGCCGATCATCAGCGCGAGCGCCGGCGCGACCGGCAGCACGTACGAGATCAGCTTCGAATGCGACGCGCTGAAGAACAGGAAGATGAACGCGCTCCAGGTCAGCAGCACGAGCATCGGGGAGAAGCCGTTCGGCTGGCGCGGCATGCGCAGCGCATGGCGGATGCTCTGCCACGCGACCGACAGCCATGGCAGGAAGCCGACCAGCAGCACCGGCACGAAATAGTAGAGCGGGCCCGGGCGGTTCTGTTCCGGGGTCAGGTACCGGCGGAACTGCTGAACGATGAAGAAGAAGTTGAAGAACTCGGGGTTGCGCTGCTGGACGAGCACGAACCATGGCGTGACGATCGCGAAGAAGATCACGAGGCCGCTCACCAGGTACAGCCGCTTCCACAGCGCCCAGTCGCGGGCGATCAGCGTATAGAGCACCAGCACGGCGCCGGGCAGGATCAGGCCGACGAGGCCCTTGGACAGCACGGCGAACGCCATCGCGGCCCAGCACGTCCACATCCAGCCGCGCACCGCGCCCGCGGGCAGCCCGGGGCGCTGCGCGAGCAGCAGCGAGCAGAGCGACAGCGTCATCCAGAACGCGAGCCCCATGTCGAGCGCGTTGAAGTGGCCCATCAGGTTCCAGTACGGCGAGCACGCGAGCACGACGGCCGCGAGGAGGCCCGACAGCGGGTTGAACAGGCGCGCACCGGTGAAGCCGACCAGCAGCACGCCGGCGAAGCTGACGAGGCCCGTGTAGAGGCGCGCCTGCCATTCGCCGATGCCGAACCACGCGAACGTCAGCGCGTTCAGCCAGGTCTGCAGCGGCGGTTTCTCGAAGTACTTGTAGCCGTTGTAGCGCGGCGTGATCCAGTCGCCGGTGACGAACATTTCCCGCGCCATCTCCGCGTAGCGGCCTTCGTCGCTCGGGATCAGGTGGCGCAGCCCGAGCGGCGCGAACCAGACGATCGCGAGCGCGGCGAGCAGGAGGACGAGCGTGATGCGATTGAGCGGTAGCCTCGACGGCGTATCGTTCATGGATTTTCAGCCTGTTGGTTGTTGTGATGGGCCGCCGGCGGGTTACGCCGGGGGCGGGCGGCTCGCCGGTTATCGATCCGGGTGATGATCCGGGGATCGACCCGGTGTGCCGGCCCGAGTTTTACCGCATCGGGGATTAACGTTCAATTAAGAGCGCGGCGGCGACTTTGCGGCCTTCGGCCATCAGGATGTTGTAGGTGCGGCAGGCGGCCTGGAAATCCATCGTTTCGACGCCGATCCGCTTGGCCGTGAGCGCGGCCACGAGCCGCGGGTGCGGGAAGCGCAGCCGCGCGCCGCTGCCGAAGATCACGAGTTCGGGCGCCGGGTCGAGCAGCATCGCGAAATGCTCGGGCGCGAGCGCGTCGAACGACGACACAGGCCAGTCCCGCACCGGTGCGCCGGGCAGCACGATGACGCTTCCTTCGTGGCGTTGGAGGTTGACGTCGACATAATCGGGGCCGTAGCCGGTGACGGTGTTGAGCGCGCCGCTCGTGTCCTGGTGCAGTTTCAAATCGGTATTCCGCGGTTCCGTGGAGGGAATGTCTGGCAAGGGCCGCACGGGCCCGGGGCGGCCGGTTTCGCGACCGGCGCACGCGGGGGCGCCTGACGGCGCGGGCCCGGAGCGGCCATGGTGCATTGCGAAAGTCGGCCAAAATCCGCTAAATTATAACTTTTTGGTCGCCCCCGGGCGCCACTTGCATCGGGCGCCGCCACAAGCCGCGTCCGACCGCCCGCTTTTTTCCCAGTCTAGACAGCGCGCACAGACCGGCCGCTCTCCAGTTTTGATCCCGTCCCCCGGCCGCAAGGCCAACCCAGGAACCGTGTCGTCGTGAAACCGATTCAGAAGTCGAACAAGCTGCTCAACGTCTGCTACGACATCCGTGGCCCGGTGCTCGAGCACGCGAAGCGCCTCGAGGAAGAAGGCCATCGCATCATCAAGCTGAACATCGGCAACCTCGCGCCGTTCGGGTTCGATGCGCCGGACGAGATCATCCAGGACATGATCCGCAACCTGCCGGCGTCGTCCGGCTATTCGGATTCGAAGGGCGTGTTCTCGGCTCGCAAGGCCGTGATGCACTACACGCAGCAAAAGGGCGTCGTCGGCGTCGGCCTCGACGACATCTACATCGGCAACGGCGCGTCCGAGCTGATCGTGATGGCGACCCAGGCGCTCCTGAACGACGGCGACGAGGTGCTGCTGCCGGCGCCCGACTATCCGCTCTGGACGGCCGCCGTGAGCCTGTCGGGCGGCACGCCCGTGCACTACGTGTGCGACGAGCAGAACGCGTGGATGCCCGACCTCGACGACATCCGCCGGAAGATCACGCCGAACACCAAGGCGATCGTCGTGATCAACCCGAACAACCCGACCGGCGCGCTTTATTCCGACGAATTGCTGCTCGAGCTGCTCGAGATCGCGCGCCAGCACGGGCTGATCGTGTTTGCCGACGAGGTCTACGACAAGATCGTCTACGACGGGCTCGAGCACACCGCGCTGGGTTCGCTGTCGGAAGACGTGATCACCGTCACGTTCAACAGCCTGTCGAAGAGCTATCGCTCGTGCGGCTACCGCGCGGGCTGGATGGCCGTGTCGGGCCTCGGCGGCGACAATCGCCGGCGCGCGAAGGATTACCTGGAAGGCCTGGGGATCCTGTCGTCGATGCGCCTGTGCGCGAACGTGCCCGGGCAGTTCGCGATCCAGACCGCGCTCGGCGGCTACCAGAGCATCAACGAGCTGATCGTGCCGAGCGGGCGCCTGTACAAGCAGCGCGATCTCGCGTACGACATGCTCACGTCGATCCCCGGCGTGACCTGCGTGAAGCCGCAGGCCGCGCTGTACATGTTCCCGCGCCTCGATCCGAAGCTCTATCCGATCCAGAACGACCAGCAGTTCATCCTCGACCTGTTGCTCGAGGAACGCGTGCTGCTCGTGCAGGGGACGGGCTTCAACTGGGCGGACCCGGATCATTTCCGCGTGGTGTTCCTGCCGAACCTCGACGACCTGACCGATTCGATCAACCGGATCGCGCGCTTCCTCGACGGCTACCGCAAGCGCCATTCGGTCTGAGCGGACCGATTCCCCCCGGCATTCATTCACTCTTACTCATCGATCACACGCAGCATGGAACCGATCAAAGTTGGCCTGTTGGGCTTCGGCACCGTCGGCAGCGGCACCTTCACGGTGCTGCACCGCAACCAGGAAGAAATCAAGCGACGCGCGGGGCGCGGCATCGAGGTTGCGCGCATTGCGGTGCGCAACCCGGCCAAGGCGCGGGCTGCGCTCGGCGATAACGCCGGCGCCGTGCAGATCACCGACGATTTCAACGCGGTCGTCGACGATCCGTCGATCGCGATCATCGCCGAGATGATCGGCGGCACGGGCATCGCGCGCGAGCTCGTGCTGCGCGCGATCGCGAACGGCAAGCACGTCGTGACGGCGAACAAGGCGCTGCTCGCGGTGCACGGCACCGAGATCTTCGAGGCCGCGCGCGAACAGGGCGTGATGGTCGCGTTCGAGGCGGCCGTCGCCGGCGGCATCCCGATCATCAAGGCGCTGCGTGAAGGCCTGACCGCCAACCGCATCCAGTACATCGCGGGCATCATCAACGGCACGACGAACTACATCCTGTCGGAAATGCGCGACCGCGGGCTCGACTTCGCGACCGCGCTGAAGGCCGCGCAGGAGCTCGGCTACGCGGAAGCCGATCCGACCTTCGACATCGAAGGCGTCGACGCCGCGCACAAGGCGACCATCATGAGCGCGATCGCGTTCGGCGTGCCGGTCCAGTTCGACCGTGCGTACGTCGAAGGCATCAGCAAGCTCGACGCGACCGACATCCGCTACGCGGAAGAGCTCGGCTACCGGATCAAGCTGCTCGGCATCACGCGCCGCGCCGAAAACGGCATCGAGCTGCGCGTGCACCCGACGCTGATCCCGGAGAAGCGCCTGCTCGCGAACGTCGAAGGCGCGATGAACGCGGTCGTCGTGCACGGCGACGCGGTCGGCACGACGCTGTACTACGGCAAGGGCGCGGGCGCGGAACCGACCGCGTCGGCGGTCGTCGCGGATCTCGTCGACGTCACGCGCCTGCATACGGCCGACCCCGAGCATCGCGTGCCGCACCTCGCGTTCCAGCCGGACAGCCTGTCGAACACGCCGATCCTGCCGATCGACGAAGTGACGAGCGGCTACTACCTGCGCCTGCGCGTGGCCGACCAGACGGGCGTGCTCGCCGACATCACGCGCATCCTCGCCGCATCGGGCATCTCGATCGACGCGCTGCTGCAGAAGGAGTCGGAACAGGTCGACGACGCGAACGGCGAAACCGACATCATCCTGATCACGCACGTCACGCTCGAGAAGAACGTCAATGCGGCGATCGCGCAGATCGAGAACCTCCCGACGGTGGTCTCGAAGGTGACGAAGCTGCGCATGGAAGCGCTGAACTGAGGACCCGGAACGACATGAACTACATCTCCACGCGCGGCGCCGGCATCGGCGAGCGCCACACGTTCTCCGACATCCTGCTCGGCGGTCTCGCGAAGGACGGCGGGCTGTACCTGCCGGCCGAATATCCGCAGGTGTCCGCCGACGAGCTCGCGCGCTGGCGCACGCTGCCGTATGCGGATCTCGCGTTCGAGATCCTGTCGAAGTTCTGCGACGACGTGCCGGCCGAGGACCTGCGCGCGATCACGCGCCGCACGTACACGGCCGCCGTGTACAGCAACACGCGCCACGGCGAGAACGCGTCCGACATCACGCCGCTGAAGACGCTCGGCACCGAGAGCGGTGCGGCGCTGTCGCTGCTCGAACTGTCGAACGGCCCGACGCTCGCGTTCAAGGACATGGCGATGCAACTGCTCGGCAACCTGTTCGAGTACACGCTCGCGAAGCACGGGCAGACGCTGAACATCCTCGGTGCGACGTCGGGCGACACGGGCAGCGCGGCCGAATACGCGATGCGCGGCAAGGCCGGCGTGCGCGTGTTCATGCTGTCGCCGCACAAGAAGATGAGCGCGTTCCAGACGGCCCAGATGTTCAGCCTGCAGGATCCGAACATCTTCAACCTCGCGGTCGAAGGCGTGTTCGACGACTGCCAGGACATCGTCAAGGCCGTGTCGAACGATCACGCGTTCAAGGCGCAGCAGAAGATCGGCACGGTCAACTCGATCAACTGGGCGCGCGTCGTCGCGCAGGTCGTGTACTACTTCAAGGGCTATTTCGCGGCGACGCAGTCGAACGACGAGCGCGTGTCGTTCACGGTGCCGTCGGGCAACTTCGGCAACGTCTGCGCGGGCCATATCGCGCGGATGATGGGCCTGCCGATCGCGAAGCTCGTGGTCGCGACCAACGAGAACGACGTGCTCGACGAGTTCTTCCGCACCGGTGCATATCGCGTGCGCAGCGCGGAGAACACATATCACACGAGCAGCCCGAGCATGGACATCTCGAAGGCGTCGAACTTCGAGCGCTTCGTGTTCGACCTGCTCGGCCGCGATCCGGCACGCGTGATGCAGCTGTTCCGCGACGTCGAGGAGAAGGGCGGTTTCGACCTCGCGGCGAGCGGCGATTTCGCGCGCGTGGCCGAATTCGGCTTCGTGTCGGGCAGCAGCAGCCACACGGACCGCATCGCGACGATCCGCGACGTCTTCTCGCGCTACGACACGATGATCGATACGCATACGGCCGACGGCGTGAAGGTCGCGCGCGAGCATCTCGACGCGGGCGTGCCGATGGTCGTGCTCGAGACGGCCCAGCCGATCAAGTTCGGCGAGACGATCCGCGAGGCGCTCGCTCGCGAGGCCGAGCGGCCGGCCGCATTCGACGGGCTCGAGGCGCTGCCGCAGCGTTTCGAGGTCGTGAAGGCCGACGCGCAGCAGGTGAAGGACTTCATCGCCGCGCATACGGGCGCGTAACGCAGCGCCGGGCTGCCGGGTTCCCAGCCCGGCGGCGCGGGACGGCCGGAATGCCGATTCGTCGCACGGATCGGGGTTCCGGCCGTTTCGTTTGGTGGCGGCCATGCGCATGCGTGCCGTCCGATGCCGCGCGAAACAAGTGCCAGTGCAGCGCGTTCGCGCCGATCACAGTTTTCGCATGTCCGCCATATCGCGCGTGGGCGCGACGGCGTCGCTACAATGACGTATTGACACCAACGATCCCCGATTCCATCGATGTCGAACCCGAATCCCGCGGCGCCGCGCGCGCCGATGCTGTCGACCGCCGAAGCGCTCGCCGCGCTGCTCGATGCCGCGAAGCCGCTGCCCGGCGCCGAAACCGTCGCCACGCTCGATGCGCTCGGCCGCGTGCTGGCGGCCGACGTGAGTTCGCCGCTCGACGTGCCGCCGATGCATACGAGCGCGATGGACGGCTATGCGGTGCGAGTCGCCGACCTGCTGCACGGCGAGCGGCGCCTGCCGGTGTCGCAGCGGATTCCGGCAGGCCATCCGGCCGCGCCGCTCGCGGCCGGCACGGCCGCGCGGATCTTCACCGGCGCGACGGTGCCGCCCGGCGCCGACGCCGTCGTGATGCAGGAGCAGACGGCGGCCGACGGCGATGCGGTCGAGATCCTGCACACGCCGAAGGCCGGTGAATGGATCACCGCGCAAGGCGCGGACATCCGCCAGGGTTCGGTGATCCTGCCGGCCGGCACGCGGCTCACGCCGCAGGCGCTCGGCCTCGCCGCATCGGTCGGCCGCGCGCAGCTGCCGGTCGCGCGGCGGATTCGCGTCGCGGTGTTCTTCACCGGCGACGAACTGACGATGCCGGGCGAGCCGCTCAAGCCCGGCGCGATCTACAACTCGAACCGTTTCACGCTGCGCGGGCTGCTCGAGCGGCTCGGCTGCCATGTGACCGACTACGGGATCGTGCCCGACTCGCTCGCCGCGACCCGCGACACGCTGCGCGAGGCCGCGCGCGATCACGACGTGATCCTGACGAGCGGCGGCGTATCGGTCGGCGACGAGGATCACGTGAAGCCGGCCGTCGAGGCCGAAGGGCGGCTCGCGCTGTGGCAGATCGCGATGAAGCCCGGCAAGCCGCTCGCGTTCGGTGCGCTCCGCCGCGGCGACGAGCGCCCCGACGCACACTTCATCGGGCTGCCGGGCAACCCCGTGTCGAGCTTCGTCACGTTCCTGCTGTTCGTGCGGCCGTTCCTGCTGCGCCTGTCCGGCGTGCGCGACGTCGCGCCGCGCGCGCTGTCGCTGCGCGCGGACTTCTCGCAAGGCAAGGGCGACCGGCGCAACGAGTTCCTGCGCGCACGCGTCAATGCGGCCGGCGGCCTCGACCTGTTCCCGAACCAGAGTTCGGCGGTGCTGACGTCGACGGTCTGGGGCGACGGCCTGATCGACAATCCGCCGCAGCACGCGATCAGCGCGGGCGAGACCGTGCGTTTCATTCCGTTTTCCGAACTGCTGTCGTAACGCGACGGCTTCCCGACCTATGAAGATTCAACTGAAATTCTTTGCAAGCGTGCGCGAGGCGCTGGGCGTGTCCGATGAGCAGGCCGACGTGCCGGACGGCGTGACGACCGTCGGCGACGTGCGTGCGTGGCTGCGCCTGCGCGGCGGTGCGTGGGCCGAAACGCTCGCCGAAGGGCGCGCGTTGCGTATGGCGTGCAATCACGAGATGACCAACCCTGACACGCGGCTCACCGATGGTTGCGAGGTCGCGTTCTTTCCGCCGGTAACGGGCGGTTGAGGGAGGCCGGGCGATGGCTACGGTACGAGTCCAGACCGGCGATTTCGACCTGGGCGCCGAAGTGGCGGCATTGCGCGCGCGCAATCCGAAGATCGGCGCGGTCGCGTGTTTCGTCGGCACGGTGCGCGACCTGAACGAAGGCGATTCGGTCGCCGCGATGGAGCTCGAGCACTATCCGGGGATGACCGAGAAGGCGCTCGAGAAGATCGCCGCCGAAGCCGGCCGGCGCTGGCCCGGGATCGACGTCGCGATCGTGCATCGCGTCGGCCGGCTGCTGCCGCTCGACCAGATCGTGATGGTCGCGACGGTCGCGTCGCACCGCGGCGATGCGTTCGCGTCGTGCGAGTTCGTGATGGATTACCTGAAGACCGAGGCGCCGTTCTGGAAGAAGGAAACGACGCCGGACGGCGAGCGCTGGGTCGATGCCCGCAGCACCGACGACGCGGCGCTTGCGCGCTGGGGCGTCGAATCGGGCAACACGCCGCGCTGAGCGCGCGTTCGGGTCGTGCGGCGATGTGCCGCAGGCGGCTCGATTGTCGCGAGCCGGTCAAGCGTCCGGATCGGCGCCGCGCCCGATGATCCTCGTCGGAAACGGCTCGCCGCGGGCGCGTGACGGCAGCGCATGCGGATCGTCGCCCGCGTCGCGGCGGCGCGGCGCGATCGCATCGAGCAACGCCTGCTGCTCGGGCGGAATCTGATAATCCCAGCCGAAGCGGCTCAACTGCAGGCTCTGCGCGATCCGCAGCGCGGGTTCCATGAAGCGGATCGCAGCGGGCGGCGTGTAGCGGCCCTCGACGGTTTTCAGGAACAGCGACAGCCAGCGGCTGAAATGCGCGGGCTCGATCCCGTCGAGCGGCTGGTGCGCCTGCTGCACGTTGCCGCGATAGCCTTTGGTGCCGAGCACGAGGCTCGACCAGAAGCTGACCATCTTCGGCAGATGGTCGTCCCAGCGGCCGTCCAGCTTCGCGTCGAACACGGGCCCGAGCAGCGGATCGGCGCGCACGCGGTCGTAGAACGCGTAGACGAGGTCGCGGATATTGTCTTCGGTCGGTTCGGCGTCGCGAGGGCGGGCCGGTGCGGTATCGGGCGAGGCGGGCAGGGCGGTCATGGCAAAAAGGGCCGGAAAATCGGGGCGTCGGCGGCGCATCGGCGCGGTGCCGCTGGAACGGCGGCGCGGGCAACGCGCAGGACGCCGACAGGATTTTGACGCAAAATAGCGTCCACCAACGCCTGAAAAATGTGTGGATGCCATGCATCTTATTGCGCGCAGGCCGTCCCGGCAACCCGGCGCCGTCAAGCGGCTCCGAGAGCCGGTCCGGCGCGCGCGTCGATTGCCCCGGCTTGCACAATCGGGGCACGATCGATAATTTTCCGTATTCGCTCATGAGACTCACCGACTACACCGACTACTCGCTGCGCGTCATGCTGTACCTCGCCGTGCGCGGCGAGGGGCTCGCGACGATCCAGGAGATCTCGGACGCCTACGGCATTTCGAAGAACCATCTGATGAAGGTCGTCCAGCAGCTCGGCGAGCTTGGCTGGGTCGATACCGTCCGCGGCCGCAACGGCGGGCTGCGGCTGTTCCCCGAATCGCTGAAGCTGACGGTCGGCCAGGTGGTGCGCGCGACCGAGAGCGATTTCGCGCTGGTCGGCTGCTTTGCGGCCGACGGCGGCGAGTCGCGCGGCTGCGTGATCGAGCCGCAGTGCCGCCTGAAGGGCGTGCTGGCGGCGGCGCGCGATGCGTTCTTCGCCGAACTCGACCGCCACACGCTCGGCGAGCTGGCCGTGCCCGCGTCGCCGCTCATCGCGTTGCTGGGCATTCGTCCGATTGCACTGGTGCGTGCCGGGCCGCTCGAGGATGACGCACCTGCCTCCGCCGAATCACCGTCGAAGGCCGGCTGACACGCCGGCGCAGCACCCTCTCATCCGGCTGCGGCGAGCCCGCAGGCCGCCGCGTCGCCGCCCGGCAATGTTTGTGCTGAATCAACCTGAATTTCGCTTGAAACCCGTATAACCATCCTCATCTTGGTGTTAATCGAAAATTGGAGGTCTCACTCAATGAGAATCGACAAGCTCACCACCAAGTTCCAGGAAGCAATCGCGGACGCGCAGAGCCTCGCGGCAGGCCGTGACAATCAATACATCGAACCCGTTCACGTGCTGGCCGCGCTGGTCGCGCAGCAGGACGGCTCCGCCCGCTCGCTGATGTCGCGCGCAGGCGTTCACGTGCAGGCGCTGCAAGGCGCGCTGAACGAGGCGATTTCGCGCCTGCCGCAAGTGACGGGCACGGGCGGCGACATCCAGGTCAGCCGTGATCTGGCGGGGCTGCTGAACCAGGCCGACAAGGAAGCGCAGAAGCTCAACGACACGTTCATCGCGAGCGAGATGTTCCTGCTCGCCGTGTCCGACGACAAGGGCGAAGCCGGCAAGCTGGCCCGCCAGCACGGCCTCACGCGCAAGGCGCTCGAAGCCGCGATCGCCGCGGTGCGCGGCGGCTCGCAGGTGCACAGCCAGGACGCGGAAAGCCAGCGCGAGGCGCTGAAGAAATACACGGTCGACCTGACCGAGCGCGCCCGCGCGGGCAAGCTCGATCCGGTGATCGGCCGCGACGACGAAATCCGCCGCTCGATCCAGATCCTGCAGCGCCGCACCAAGAACAACCCGGTGCTGATCGGCGAGCCGGGCGTCGGCAAGACCGCGATCGTCGAAGGGCTCGCGCAGCGGATCGTCAACGGCGAAGTGCCCGAGACGCTGAAGGGCAAGCGCGTGCTGTCGCTCGACATGGCTGCTCTGCTCGCCGGCGCGAAATATCGCGGCGAGTTCGAGGAGCGCCTGAAGGCCGTGCTCAACGACATCGCGAAGGACGAAGGCCGGACGATCGTGTTCATCGACGAGATCCACACGATGGTCGGTGCCGGCAAGGCCGAAGGCGCGATGGACGCGGGCAACATGCTGAAGCCGGCGCTGTCGCGCGGCGAGCTGCACTGCATCGGCGCAACCACCCTCGACGAATACCGCAAGTACATCGAGAAGGACGCCGCGCTCGAGCGCCGCTTCCAGAAGGTGCTCGTCGACGAGCCGAGCGTCGAGGCGACGATCGCGATCCTGCGCGGGCTGCAGGAGAAGTACGAACTGCACCACGGCGTCGACATCACCGACCCGGCGATCGTCGCCGCGGCCGAACTGTCGCATCGCTACATCACCGACCGTTTCCTGCCGGACAAGGCGATCGACCTGATCGACGAGGCTGCCTCGAAGATCAAGATGGAAATCGATTCGAAGCCCGAGGAGATGGACAAGCTCGACCGTCGTCTGATCCAGCTGAAGATCGAGCGCGAGGCCGTGAAGAAGGAGCAGGACGAAGCGTCGCAGAAGCGCCTGCAGCTGATCGAGGAAGAGATCGAGCGCCTCGGCCGCGAGTATGCGGACCTCGAGGAGATCTGGACCGCCGAGAAGGCCGCGGTGCAGGGCAGCGCGCAGCTCAAGGAAGAGATCGAGAAGGCGCGGGCCGACATCGCCCGTCTGCAGCGTGAAGGCAAGCTGGAGAAGGTCGCCGAACTGCAGTACGGCAAGCTGCCGCAGCTCGAGTCGCAACTGAAGCAGGTCACGCAGGCCGAAGAGCAGGAGCAGCACAACCCGACGCGTCCGCGTCTGCTGCGCACGCAGGTCGGCGCCGAGGAAATCGCGGAAGTCGTGTCGCGCGCAACCGGGATTCCGGTGTCGCGGATGATGCAGGGCGAACGCGAGAAGCTGCTGCACATCGAGGAAAAGCTGCACGAGCGCGTGGTCGGCCAGCACGAGGCGATCAGCGCGGTCGCGGATGCGATCCGTCGTTCGCGCGCGGGTCTCGCCGATCCGAACCGTCCGTACGGCTCGTTCCTGTTCCTCGGCCCGACGGGTGTCGGCAAGACCGAGCTGTGCAAGGCGCTGGCGTCGTTCCTGTTCGATTCGGAAGATCACCTGATCCGCATCGACATGAGCGAGTTCATGGAGAAGCACAGCGTCGCGCGGCTGATCGGCGCGCCGCCGGGCTATGTCGGTTATGAGGAAGGCGGCTACCTGACGGAGGCCGTGCGCCGCAAGCCGTACAGCGTGATCCTGCTCGACGAGATCGAGAAGGCGCATCCGGACGTGTTCAACGTGCTGCTGCAGGTGCTCGACGACGGTCGCATGACCGACGGGCAGGGGCGTACGGTCGACTTCAAGAACACGGTGATCGTGATGACGTCGAACCTCGGCTCGCAGGTGATCCAGGCCCTGACGGGTTCGCCGCAGGAAGAGATCAAGGACGCCGTGTGGCTCGAGGTGAAGCAGCACTTCCGTCCGGAATTCCTGAACCGGATCGACGACGTCGTCGTGTTCCACGCGCTCGATCGCAGCAACATCGAATCGATCGCGAGGATCCAGCTCGCCCGCCTGCACGACCGGCTCGCGAAGCTCGACATGGCGCTCGACGTGTCGCCGGCGGCGCTCGAACAGATCGGGAAGGTCGGCTACGATCCGCTGTTCGGCGCGCGGCCGCTGAAGCGCGCGATCCAGCAGGAGATCGAGAACCCGGTCGCGAAGCTGATCCTCGCGGGCCGCTTCGGTCCGAAGGACGTGATCCCGGTCGACGTCAACGACGGCAAGTTCGTGTTCGACCGCGTCGTGCACTGATCGCCGGTGATCGGCCGCACGCCCGGTTCGCGCCGGGCGCGCAAAAACAAACACCCCGCCTCAGAGCGGGGTGTTTGCATAGGGAGCGGCCGAAACCGCTGCCGCGGCTGTCGGCCGGCGCTGTCCGGGCTCAGGCCTGCTTGTTGCCGCCGAACATGCCGGCGAGCTGCGTGAGCGTGCCGAGCACGTTCGACGTGTCGACCTGGCCGCCGGCCGGCACTTCGCCGTTCGGCGTCGCGCCGTTGACGACGTGCGGCAGCACCTGCGCGAGGATCGACGATGCCTGGGACGGATCGATGCCGACCTTGCTCGCGAGCGCACCGACGATGTCGGAGCCGAGCACGTTCTGCAGCGTGTCGGCCGAGATCGGCTGGTTTTCGCCGGTGCCGACCCACGAGCCGATGATGTCGCCGGCGCCGCCGGCCTTGAACTTCTCGATCAGCCCGTTCAGGCCACCCGGCTGGTTGTTGATGAATTCGAGCGCGGTCGTGATGAGTGCGCTTTGCGAGTTGCCGCCGGCCTGGCCGCCGATCAGACCGCCAACGATGTCGAGGAGACCCATGGTTCTTCACCTTCACTGAAAAGGGCGCCGCAACGACGGCGCCCGTTGATCGAATGCCGCGCGCACGCCGTCGCGCGCGCGGCGCACATCAGGCGCCCGACGCCGCGGCGGCGGAGGCTGCCTTGTCCTTCTTGCTCTTCTTCTTCGAACCCTTCGTCGCCTGCGTGGACGACGCTGCGGCCGGCGCGCTCGCGCCCGCGTCGGCGGATGCCGCCGCGGCTGAGGCCGTCTTGTCCTTCTTCGATGCGCGTTTGCTCTTCGCCGGCTTGGCTGCTGCTTCCGGTGCGCTCGCGGACGGCGCCGGTGCCGTCGCCGTCGTGCCGGCCGTCGCGGTCGTCGATGTCGAGGCGGTGCCTGCCGACGTCGTGGCCGACGTGGTCGCCGACGTCGTCGCGGCCGGCTTCGACAGCTTCACGCCCTTCGGTGGCGTCGACGAGCCGCCGATCGTCAGGCCGTTTTCCTCGAGATGCCCGACCGACTTGGTGCCGAGACCCTTCACGCGGTTCGCGAGATCGTCCGCGTCCTTGAACGGGCCGTTCTTGGTGCGTTCGTCGACGATCGCCTTCGACTTCACGGGCCCGAGCCCCTTCACCGATTCGAGCGCGGCCTGGTCGGCCGTGTTGACTTCGACGGCCGCGGCGAGGCCGGCGGCGAGCGACAGCGACAGCGCGACGAACAGCATCAGCAGCTTCTTCAGCATGGCAAAGGCTCCCTGGTTCTGACGGATGAATGGCTGTTGCAACGGACGGCGGGGTGAGGCCTGGCCGGGCGTCGCCGTTAAGCATAGGACAAATGCGTGCCCTTTTTGAGACAAGCTGACCGAATCTTGCTGAAGGCTTGCGTTGCTGTAAAGACGGAAAGCCACGCCGGACGACGGTTTTGACCATTCTTTACGGTGTCCGCGAAGGTGTGCGCGGCGGGGACTGCGGATTGTCGTACTTGGCGGTTCGATGATGCTTGACTTAGAGTGAACTCTAACTCCTAACCTTGCTCCTGCCATGTCGAAAACCGTATCCAGACCTTCCGCCGCCGGTCCGCTGACGATCGGGCAAGTCGCCGAACTGACCGGCGTGTCGACGCATACGCTGCGGTATTACGAGCAGGCCGGCCTGCTGCGCGCGATTTCGCGCACGGCGGCCGGGCACCGGCTCTATGCGCCGGCCGACCTTGACTGGCTTGCCTTCGTGATGCGCCTGAAGGCGACCGGCATGCCGATCGCGCAGATGCAGCAGTTCGCGGCGCTGCGTGCGGAGGGCGAGTCGACGTTCGGTGCGCGGCGGCGGTTGCTGGTCGCGCATCGCGACGCGGTGCGCGCGCATATCGCGGAGCTGCAGGCGAGCCTCAACGTGATCAGCGACAAGATCGAGAACTATGAGGCACAGGAGCGGGATATGGCACGACGGGCAAAACCTTCTCACTCTCCATCGGAACAGGACGGACACAATGGAACGACTCGTTGAAGACCGCTACACCCGCGGCTGGAACAAACTGAAGGAAATCGACGGCGAAGTGGGTGAGCGCGTGATTGCGGCCCTCGCACCGATCGCGCCGGATTTCGGACGGCTGATCGTCGAGTTCAGCTTCGGCGACATCTACAGCCGGCCGCAACTCGACCTGAAAGCGCGCGAAATCGCGACGATCGCGGCGCTGGCCGCGCTCGGCAATGCGCAGCCGCAGCTGAAGGTGCATATCGAGGCCGCGCTGAACGTCGGCTGCACGCGCGACGAGATCGTCGAGGTCTTCATGCAGATGGCCGTATACGCGGGTTTCCCGGCCGCGCTCAACGCGCTGTTCGCCGCGCACGAGGTGTTCTCGCGGCGTGACGAAGGGGCCGGCAAGGCCGGAGCGGCGAGCGAAGCGGCTGGGCAGGCCTCATGATGGAGCGGAGCGCGCGCCCACACGTTACGCCCGATGCGGCGCGACGATCCGGTGCTTCGCGATGCGCCGGTACAGCGTCGCGCGCGAGATGCCGAGCGCCTGCGCGGCCGCTTCGGGCCGCCAGCGATGCGCGGTGAGCGCCGCGACGATGCGGCCGCGTTCGTCGTCCGGCAGCGCGCCGGCCGGACCGGCACCGAGCTGCGCGGCGAGATCGGCCGGCAGGTCGCGCATCGTCACGCGCGCGGTGTCGCACACCGCGCACGCATAACGCAGCACGTTGCGCAGCTGGCGCACGTTGCCGGGCCACGGATACGCGGCGAGCTGCTCGGCGAGCGTCGCGTCGAGCGTGAGCACGTGGCCGGTCGCCTGCGCCTCTTCGGCGAACACCGCGGCGATCACGTCGCGCACGTCCGCGCGCCCGCGCAGCGGCGGCAGCTCGAACGTCGCGCCGCTCAGCCGGTAATACAGGTCCTCGCGGAACGTGCCGTCGGTCACCATCTGGGCGAGATCGCGGTGTGTCGCGCAGATCACGTCGAGATCGACACGCACGGGCGTATCGCTGCCGAGCGGTACGAGCTCGCCGTCGGCGAGCACGCGCAGCAGGCGCGTCTGCAGCGTGAGCGGCATGTCGCCGATTTCGTCGAGGAACAGCGTGCCGCCGTCGGCGAGCGCGATCTTGCCGCGCGCGCCATGCTTGCGCGCACCGGTGAACGCGCCGGCCGTGTAGCCGAACAGTTCGCTTTCGATCAGTGCCTCGGGCAGCGCGCCGCAGTTGACCGCGACGAACGGCCGCGCGCGCCGCGCGCCGGCGTCGTGGATCGCGCGGGCGAACACCTCCTTGCCCGCGCCGGTTTCACCCAGCACGAGGATCGGCAGCCGCTTGCTCGCCACGCGCAGCGCGAGTTCGGCCTGCTGTGCGACGCGCGCGTCGCTGCTGTTCAGGAACGGCGCCAGCGCGCCGACGTGACGCTGCGCGGTGCCGGGGCGGCGCGATGCCGGGGCGGCCCGTGCCGTGCCGGTCTCGCGGCCGGCGCGCCGTAGCGGCGCACGCAGTCGCGCATAGAGCGGGGCACCGGTCGCGCGCAGTCGCAGCGCGACGATCGCATCGAGCCGTGCGGCGTCGCGCAGCGGCATCTCGGTCGCATCGAAGATCTCGTCGATATGGCGCGGTTCGCGTAGCGCCGGCAGCGCGTCGCGCGCCTGCCGGTTCGCGGCGACGATATTGCCGCATTCGTCGAACGCGATCAGCCATTCGGGCTGTGCCTCGACGTAGTGACGGTTCGGATGCCCGAACAATATCCAGTGCTGCGCGGTGCTGTGCACGAAATAGCCGTCCTCGATCAGCGCCGCGCTCTGCCGCACGAGCTGGTACACGAGACGCTGGCTGTCGCGGCCGTCGGGCGACTGGACGGCCGACGCATCGAGCACGCCGATCAGTTCGCCGCCCGGCGAGAAGATCGGGGCCGCGCTGCAGGTGAGCGTGGTGAATGCCGCGCGGAAGTGGTCGGTCTTGTGCACGGTGATCGGCGCGAGATCGGTCAGCACGCTTGCCACGCCACAGGTGCCTTCCTCGCTTTCCGACCAGCACGAGCCGATGTGCAGCCCCGCATGACGGAAGTCGGTGCGGCGCTCGCGGTCGATCCGGTAGTCGATCGTCACGCCGTGCGCGTCAGTCAGCATCACGCAATAGTCGGCGACGCGAATCATGTCGTGCAGGCGCGTGAGGCACTGGCCCGAGGCGCGCAGGAACGCCTCCTCCTTGTCGCGCACCTCCCGCAGCTCGGCCGCGGTCAGCACGCGCGGGCCGATCGACGACGCGGGGTCGAGCGCGTAGCGCTCGAGCGAGCGCTGCCACGACGACACGAGGCGCGCGGAGTCCGCCGGCGCGGGCAGGCGTCCGGCGAGCGCGCCGAGCACACGGTCGGCGTGCTGGGCCTGGGGGACGGCGTAGGGCATGGTCGGCTCCGGTTCCGTACGGCGGGAATGCGATGTTCTTGTAGCACATCCGCTTGCGCGGATCACATTGCATCGCAGCACGCGCGCGGCGTGAGACGTTCGTCTCAGCGGTATCTCAGCCGATCTCGCGCGGTTGAGACGCGGGGACATGCCACGCGCGACAGTGGTCCGGAGCACGGCGGTGCGCGTCGCGCCGCGATCCGCGTGGCTTGCCGGCGAAATCGCAACGCGGATGAAGGTGCCGAAACCGGTGCGCCGGGAGCGCGGCGGCGTGAGACGCACGGGCGGTTTCGCGCAGCGTCGGGCTGCCACGGCAGCCCGGTGTCGATGACAGGCGTACCCGCCGAGCCAGTCCGTACGCGGGTTTCGCGGTCGTTGCCCACACGGTGGCACGCGGCTTGCAGATGTCACGGGCAAGTCCGGCGCGGTCGCGTCGGCGACGACGATCCGCTGCCCTCGATGACGGCGGACGACACATGCGGGGCCGGTGCGCGAGCGCCGGTCCACTGGATGGAGACAAGCCCGTGACGACGCCCGTGACCGTCGGCGTGATCGCGAACCCCGCATCGGGGCGCGACATTCGCCGCCTGACGACACATGCATCCGTGTTCCCGACCGCGGAAAAGGCCAACATGGTCGTACGCCTGCTCGCCGGCCTCGGCGCGATGGGCGTCGAGCGCGTGCTGACCCTGCGCGACAAGACCGGCATCGCGACGCTGCTGATGCGTGCGCTCGAGACGCATCGCGCGCTCGTGCCGCAGGAACGCTGGCCCGACGTCGAATTCGTCGACCTGCCGATCTCGGATACCGTCGCCGACACACAGGCGGGCGCCGCGTACATGCACCGGATGGAAGTCGCGCTGATCGTCGTGCTCGGCGGCGACGGCACCCATCGCGCAGTCGCCGCGCATTGCGGCGCGACACCGCTCGTCGCGCTGTCCACCGGCACCAACAACGCGTTTCCCGAACATCGCGAGGCGACCGTCGCGGGCGTCGCGGCAGGACTCGCCGCGACCGGCGCCGTGCCGGCCGAGGTCGCGTTCATGCGCAACAAGCGGCTCGTCGTGCGCTGCGTGGCGGGGGCGAACGCGGGGCGCGAGGAGATTGCGCTCGTCGACGTGTGCGCGGCACGCCAGCGCTTCATCGGCGCGCGCGCGATCTCGGCGCCCGACGACATCGACACGCTCTACCTGACTTTCGCGGAACCGGACGGCATCGGCCTGTCCGCGCTCGGCGGCGCGTGGGCGCCGCTCGAGCGCAGCGCGCCGCACGGGCTCGCGATGCGCTTCGCCGCCGACGGCAGGACGGCCGGCACGCCGCTCGTCGCGCCGATCGCACCCGGGCGCGTCGATCGTGTCGTGATGCGCAGCTGCGAGCGGCTCGAACCGGGTGCGTGGCAGACGATCCCGTTCGAGCACGGCACGCTCGCGTTCGACGGCGAGCGCGAGATCGAGGTCGCGCGCGGCGACCGCTACGAGATCGCGCTCGACTGGCACGGGCCGCTGACGGTCGATGTCGGCCGCACGCTCCGTTACGCGTCGTCGCGGCAGGTGTTGCGCGACGCCGGCGCGTGGCGCGGTTGAGCCTCCGCTGTCCCGGACGGAATTTCGACATCCATAACGATCATCAAGGAGACATCGCCATGACAACCCCACTCGAAGGACAGGTCGCCATCGTGACCGGCGGCGCGCGCGGCATCGGCCGCGGCATTGCGCTGACGCTCGCCGGTGCGGGCGCGGACATCCTGCTGGCCGATCTGCTCGACGACGCACTCGACGCGACCGCCCGCGAAGTGCGCGCGCTCGGCCGCCGGGCGGCGGTCGCGAAGGTCGACGTCACACGGGCCGCGCAGGTCGATGCGATGGTCGCGCAGGCACTCGCCGAACTGGGCCGGCTCGACATCCTCGTGAATTGCGCGGGCGTGATCAGCATTCATCCGGTCGAGGCGCTGACCGAGCGCGACTGGGATTTCGTGATGGACGTGAACGCGAAGGGCACGTTCCTCGGTTCTCGCGCGGCGCTCCCGCATCTGAAGGCGCAGGGGCGCGGCCGGATCATCAACGTCGCATCGATCGCCGGCAAGGAAGGGTTTCCGAATCTCGCCCACTACAGCGCATCGAAATTCGCGGTGGTCGGCTTCACGAACGCGCTCGCGAAGGAGCTCGCGCGCGACGGCGTGACCGTCAACGCGATCTGCCCGGGCATCGTGCGGACCTACATGTGGGACCGGCTGTCCGACGAATGGAAGACCGGCGGCGAATCGGTCGAGCAATCGTGGCAGCGGCACCAGCTCACGCTGATTCCGCAGGGCCGCGCGCAGACGCCCGAGGACATGGGCCGGCTCGCGCTGTTCTTCGCGACGATGGACAACGTGACCGGCCAGGCCGTGAACGTCGACGGCGGCTTCACGTTCCATTGACGGCGCAAGCCGTGCAATCCGTCGCCGCGGCGTTGCCGCGGCGGCATTCGCAGTCAGACCTACCAGGAGACACACATGACCGTTTCGACACAGCTCAGCAGGGACACGCTGCTGGACGCCTACCGGCTGATGCGCACCATCCGCGAATTCGAGGAGCGCCTGCACGTCGAGTTCGCGACCGGCGAAATCCCCGGCTTCGTTCACCTGTACGCGGGCGAGGAGGCCTCCGCGGTCGGCACGATGCTGCACCTCGGTCTCGAGGACTACGTCGCGACCACGCACCGCGGGCACGGCCACTGCATCGCGAAAGGCGTCGACGTGCACGGCATGATGGCCGAGATCTACGGCAAGCAGACGGGCATCTGCCACGGCAAGGGCGGCTCGATGCACATCGCCGACCTGTCGATGGGGATGCTCGGCGCGAACGGGATCGTCGGCGCGGGCGGCCCGCTCGTGTGCGGCGCGGCACTCGCGGCCAAGCACAAGAAGACCGGCGGTGTCGGCGTGTGCTTCTTCGGCGATGGCGCATCGAACCAGGGCGTGATCTTCGAATCGATGAACCTCGCGTCGGTGTGGCGGCTGCCGGCAATCTTCGTGGCCGAGAACAACGGCTATGCGGAAGCGACGTCGTCGAGCTGGTCGGTCGCGACCGACAACATCGCCGATCGCGCGAACGGCTTCGGGATGCCCGGCGTGATCGTCGACGGCTTCGACTTCTTCGCGGTGCACGAGGCGCTCGGCGAAGCGGTCGCACGCGCGCGCAACGGCGGCGGCCCGACGCTCGTCGAGGTGAAGTTCACGCGCTACTTCGGCCACTTCGAAGGCGATGCGCAGACCTACCGCGCGCCGGGCGAAGTGCAGAAGCTGCGCGACGAGAAGGACTGCCTGAAGCATTTCGAAACGCGTGTCGTGCGCGCCGAAGCGCTGACGACCGACGACCTGCGTGCGGTCGATGCGCAGGTGAAGGCGCTGATCGACGACGCGGTCGCGCAGGCGAAGGCCGCGCCGCTGCCCGACGCGGCCGACCTGCTGACCGACGTGTACGTGTCGTACCCGTGAGCGCGGCCTGATCCACCCGCTGGCAGCCGGCACGGCGAACCGAATATCCCAGGAGACAGACATGGCAAGGAAAATCACTTATTCGCAGGCGATCAACGAGGCGCTCGCGCAGGAAATGGCGCGCGACGACAGCGTGATCGTGATGGGCGAGGACAACGCAGGCGGCGCGGGCGCGCCGGGCGAGGACGACGCATGGGGCGGCGTGCTCGGCGTGACGAAGGGGCTGTTCCACAAGTTTCCGGGCCGCGTGCTCGATACGCCGCTGTCGGAAGGCGGCTACATCGGCGCGGCGGTCGGCGCGGCCGCATGCGGGATGCGGCCCGTCGCGGAGCTGATGTTCATCGATTTCATGGGCGTGTGCTTCGACCAGATCTTCAACCAGGCCGCGAAATTCCGCTACATGTTCGGCGGCAAGGCGGTGACGCCGGTCGTGATCCGCGCGATGTATGGCGCCGGCCTGCGTGCGGCCGCGCAGCATTCGCAGATGCTCACGTCGCTGTTTACGCACATTCCGGGGCTGAAGGTCGTGTGCCCGTCGACGCCTTACGACGCAAAGGGGCTGTTGATCCAGTCGATCCGCGACAACGACCCGGTGATCTTCCTCGAACACAAGCTGCTCTATACGCGCGAAGGCGACGTTCCAGAGGAATCCTATGCGATTCCGTTCGGCGAGGCGAACGTCGTGCGCGACGGCGACGACGCGACGATCGTCACGTATGGCCGGATGGTGCATCTCGCGACCGACGCGGCCGCGAAGCTCGCGAAGGACGGCATCCAGGTCGACGTGATCGACCTGCGCACCACGTCGCCGCTCGACGAGGACACTATCCTCGAGAGCGCGGAGCGCACCGGGCGCGTGGTGGTGGTCGATGAAGCGAACCCGCGCTGCTCGATCGCGACCGATATTGCCGCACTGGTCGCCCAGCGGGCGTTCCGTTCGCTGCAGGCACCGATCGAGCTCGTTACCGCGCCGCACACGCCCGCGCCGTTCGCCGGCGTGCTGGAAGACCTGTACATCCCGTCCGCCGATGCAATCGCGCAGGCGGTACTGAAGACGAGGAGCTGACACGATGTCGATTCACATGATCACGATGCCCAAGTGGGGGCTGTCGATGGAGCAGGGGCAGGTCAACGGCTGGCTGAAGGCGATCGGCGAGCGCGTGACGAAGGGCGACGAAGTGCTCGACGTCGAGACCGACAAGATCTCGTCGGGCGTCGAGTGCGCGTTCGACGGCACGCTGCGCCGGCAGGTCGCGCAGGAGGGCGAGACGCTGCCGGTCGGTGCGCTGCTCGGCGTGGTGGCCGCGGCCGAGGCGAGCGATGCCGACATCGACGCGGCGATCGCCGAATTCCAGCGCGATTTCGTGCCGAGCGCGACCGCCGACGACGCGGCGGGCCCGCAGCCCGAGAAGGCGCAGATCGGCGGACGCACGGTCCGGTTCCTGAAGTTGGGCGAGGGTTCGGGCACGCCTGCCGTGCTGATCCACGGCTTCGGCGGCGACCTCAACAACTGGCTGTTCAACCATGCGGAACTCGCCGCGCACCGGCCCGCGTGGGCGCTCGACCTGCCCGGGCACGGCGAGTCGGGCAAGACGGTCGACACCGGCAGCCTCGACGAACTGGCCGGCGCGGTGCTCGCGCTGCTCGATGCGCGGCACATCGACCGCGCGCACCTGATCGGCCATTCGATGGGCGGCGCGGTCGCGATGGCGGCGGCCGAGCGCGCACCGGAACGCGTGGCGTCACTGACGCTGATCGCGAGCGCCGGGCTCGGCACCGACATCAACCGCGGCTACATCGACGGCTTCGTCGCCGGCAACAGCCGCAATGCGCTGAAGCCGCACCTCGGCGCGCTGTTCGCGGACCATGCGCTCGTCACGCGGCAACTGGTCGAGGACCTCGTCAAGTACAAGCGGCTCGAAGGCGTGCAGGCCGCGCTGGAGAAGATCGCGAATGCCGCGTTCGATGGCGCGACCCAGCGGCGCGTGTTCCGCGACCGCGTCGCGTCGCTCGCGCCGCGCACGCTCGTGATCTGGGGCGAGCGCGACCAGGTGATTCCGGCGCAGCATGCGCAGGGCTTGCCGGACGGCGTGCGGGCCGAGGTGATCGCCGGCAGCGGCCACATGGTGCAGATGGAGGCGGCTGCCGACGTGAACCGCCTGATCGTCGCGTTTCTCGGAGACTGACGATGGCCGCCGCGCTCGAACGACCCAGCCTCACCGCGCTCGGCCAGCCGGGCGCGAGGAGCCGCGACAAGCTCGCGCGCATTCCGGTGCGCGTCGAGCCCGCGGCCGGCGCGGCGCTGCCGAAGCCGCCGTGGCTGCGGGCGCGGCCGATGATGAGCGGGGCGGTCGCCGACATGGCGGCCGTGCTGCGCGATCACCGGCTGCATTCCGTCTGCGAGGAGGCGATGTGCCCGAACATCGGCGAATGCTTCGCGCAGCGCACCGCGACCTTCATGATCATGGGCGGGCTGTGCACGCGGCGCTGCCCGTTCTGCGATGTCGCGCACGGGCGTCCCGAGCCGCTCGATCCCGGCGAGCCCGCGCGGCTCGCCGACGCGGTCGCGGCGCTCGGGCTGCGCTACGTCGTGATCACGTCGGTCGATCGCGACGACCTGCGCGACGGCGGCGCCGCGCACTTTGCCGCGTGCATCGCGGCGGTGCGCGCGAGCGTGCCGGGCATCGGCGTCGAGGTGCTGACGCCCGATTTCCGCGGCCGCGTTCCACGTGCGCTCGATGCATTGTCGTCGGCGTGGCCGGACGTGTTCAATCACAACATCGAGACGGTGCCGTCGCTGTATCGGGCGGCGCGGCCCGGCGCCGACTATCGCGGCTCGCTCGAACTGCTCGCGCAGGCGAAGGCCGCGCGGCCGACGCTCGTGACGAAATCGGGGTTGATGCTCGGGCTCGGCGAGCGCGACGACGAGGTGCGCGACACGCTGCGCGACCTGCGCGCGCACGAGGTCGACGTGCTGACGCTCGGTCAGTATCTGGCGCCGTCCGCGCACCATCTGCCGGTGCGGCGCTACGTGAGCCCGGACGCGTTCGCCGCGTGGCGCGACGAAGGGCTGGCGCTCGGTTTCAGGGAAGTCGTTGCCGGCCCGCTCGTGCGGTCGTCGTATCACGCGGCCAACGTGCTGGAGGATGCTTAAACCGCGGGCCGAATGTCTGCGCCGACGGACAGTTGCGCGCGGCTGACGTGGCGCAGGTAGAGCGCGAGCCCCGCGCCCGCGAGCATCAGGCTGATCGTGTTCGCGAACCAGAAGCCGCGCGCGCCGGTCAGCCATGCGGGCGCGATGCCGCCGACGTCGAAGCCGAGCACGTAGCCGCCGCCGAGCCCGACGCCCCACAGCGCGACCGCATAGATGACGGTCGGCACGATCGCGACCTTGTATGCGCGCAGCACGAATGCGGACGTGATCTGCAGCGCGTCGAAGAAGTGATAGCAGGTGACGATCGCGACCAGTGGCAGCGCGGCGGCGGCCACGGCCGGGTTCGGCGTGTAGCCGGCGACGATCAGCGGACGCAGCGTGAACACGAGCACGCCGTACACGGCCGCGATCCCGCACGCGAGCATCACGCTGTGCCGGCCGAGCAGGCGCGCCTCGTCCGCGCGGCCGGCACCGAGTGCGCGCGCGACGAGCGTCGATGCCGCGACGCCGATCGACAGCGGCGTCATGTACAGCACCGCGCCGATGTTGCCGGCGATCTGGTGGCCGGCGAGCGTCGTCGTGCCGAACTGCGCGATGAAGAGCGCCATGCACGTGTACGACGTGACCTCGATCAGGTACGACAGGCCCATCGGCACGCCGAGCTTCAGGATCGCCTTCTGGCGCGCCCAGACGGGCCAGCAGAAGCGCGAGAAGATCGCGAGCGGCGCGAACACGTCGAGCTTCGCGAGCAGCGTGAAGCCGATCAGCGCGAGCGCCCAGTTGATCAGCGTGCTCGCGAGCCCGCAGCCGGGGCCGCCGAGGGCCGGCATGCCGAACCCGCCGAAGATGAACCACACGTTGAGCGGAAACTTGAGCAGCAGCGCGCCGACCTGCAGGATCATCGCGAGGCGCGGCTTGCCGGCCGCGTTGGTCAGCGCGTTGTAGATCCGGAACACGAGGCTCGCCGGCAGGCCGTACGACAGGGTCCGCAGGTAATCGACGGTGCGGTCGTGCAGCGCGGGCGGCGCGTGGGCGACATGCAGCAGCGGTTCGGGAAAATGCAGCAGCAGGAAGCCGGGTACCGCGAGCATCAGCGCGAGCCACAGCGCCTGGCGGACTTCCTCGCCGATTTCCGCATGGCGCCGCGCGCCGTACAACTGCCCGGTGATCGGCTGCAGCGCGGACAGGATGCCCGTCATCCCGATGTAGACGGACACGTAGATCGACGAACCGAGCCCGAGCGCGGCCAGGTCGATGGCCGAGTAGCGGCCGACCATCGCCGTGTCGATCACACCGAACGCGATGATCGCGAGCTGGCCGACGAGCACCGGCCACGCCAGACCGACGATCCGGCGGATGTCGGCGAGCATCGTCAATCGACCGCCCGGTGGCGCGGGCCGCGGCGCTTGACGGGCGCCGTCGGCCGCTCGATGCGCTCGTACAGGCGGAAGCGCTCGTCGCGGTCGGCGACGCGGCGGCCTTCCCACACGAGACGCCACACGTATCGCGACATCGCGCTCGGCTCGCCGAAGTCCGCGCGGTCCTGGCGCAGGATCACGTCGCAGTCGCCCGAGAATTCGAAGTGCATGTCGCCGAAGTACGCGAAGGTCGCGATCTGCGCATCGCCGAGCCGGACAGGCGAGATGCACTCATAGTCTTTCGGCAGGTGCGACGCGATCTGTTGCGCGACGTCGCTGTAGGTCCGGCCGTAGTTGACGATCGGCAGCCACAGCGTCATCAGCAGCACCCACATCAGCGTGGTGCCCGCGCCCGACAGCACGACGCTGCGCCACAGCACCTTCGGCTGTCGCGAGACGCGCCAGCGCGCGAGCAGGCACCAGCACGCGGTGACAATCACCGCGCAGATGAACGACAGGATCTTGAAGTGCGGTTCGTAGCCCGGCACGAGGCGTGCGAGGTTGCGCGCGAGCGGATGCGGGAAGCCCGTGAGCGACGCAAGCCACACGAGCCACACGAAGGTGCCGAGGATCGTGAAGCTCAGCACCGCGAACCAGTCGAACGCATTGATCGCGCCGCGCTTGAGGGTCGGCAGCGCGAAGGTGGCGAGCACCGCGAGCGGCGGCAGCAGCAGCATGTACATGCGGTTCGACTGCTGGCTCTGCAGGATCACGAGCGCGACGAGCGGCACCACGACCGACAGCGGAATCGCGATGTGCGCGCGGCGACGCATGCCGGCCCAGCTCCACCAGGCCCAGATCGCGAGCGGCCACGCGGGCCACGTGAACAGCGGCAGGTTCTTCGCCGCGTAGGCGAGCACCGCGGTCGGCGGGCCCGAGAAGCGCATCAGGCTGCCGTGGATCCACTGGTTGAAGAACCACGCGGCGTCGTCGGGCGCCGCATTGACGGCGGCGAGCGGCCACAGCGCGAAGATCGCGGCCGCGAGCGGCAGGCCGACCAGCGGCAGGCGCAGGTTGCGCATCTCCGGCGTGACGAGCCACAGCGCGGCCGTGCCGGCGAGCAGCGCGACGACGAGCACCGGATTGCCGGACAAGGCGACGAGGCCGACCGCGACGCCCCACCACAGCGCACCCTGCATCGGCTTGTCGATGCCGCGCACGATGCCGTACACGAGCATCGCGATCCACGCGAACTGCGCGAGCTGCGGCGTCGTTTCGTGGCCGCGCTCCGCGAGCCCGAAGCACGCGACGAGGATCAGCAGTGCGCCGTCGGCGAGCGTGCGGCCGTAGTCGCGCGGTTCCGGCTCGCCGCCGAATGCGTACTTGAACGGCTGGACCTCGGCACGCCGGCCGAGCAGGTAGGCGGCGTACCAGACGAACGCGCAGGCGACGCAGAACAGCACGCCCGTGTCGACGCGCGACGCGTTGCTCGCGTCGACCCACGGCGCCAGCGCGCGGATCGACAGTGCGCCGAGCCAGTAGCCGAGCGGCCCGTCGGTCGTGATGAACTTGCCGACGAGATTCGGCAGCAGCCAGTCGTGCCAGCCGCCGGTGGCCATCGTCCACATCACGCCGAAGCCCGCCGCGTCCTCGTTCTTCCACGGGTCGCGGCCGAACAGGCCGAACGCCGCGTAGACGAGGCAGAGCGTGAGCAGCAGCCAGCGCGGCAGCGCGCGCGTGGCGGAGGCGGTGAGACGAACGACAGGCTTCATGCAGATGAGCGATTTGTTATGGGCGGGCGGCCGGTGCGGTCATGCGCCGACGGCGCTCGGATTCGAGCATCCGGCATTGTAGACGCGCCGGCCGTTGCGCGTCAGGCGATTGCCTGGGCGCCGGCCGGCGTGTGGCGTTTTCCCGGCGAGCGGAGACAAAAAAGGGCAGCCTGGGCTGCCCTTTCGTGCGGTACCGGTGCGTTGCAGCCACCGGATCGGTGCGAAGCTTACTTCGCCTTGCCGCTGGCGCGTACGCCGAACTTGTTCTTGAACTTCTCGACACGGCCTGCCGTGTCCATGATCTTTTGCTGACCCGTGTAGAACGAGTGCGATTCCGACGACACTTCGATCTTGGCGAGCGGGTAGGTCTTGCCTTCGTGTTCGATGGTTTCACGCGTCTGGATCGTCGAGCGCGTGATGAACTTGAAGCCGTTCGACATGTCTTGGAAGACGACTTCGCGGTAGTTCGGGTGGATGCCTTCTTTCATGGTCTTTCCTTGGTGAGAGCGGTAGCCAACCCGCCGCTTGCCGTGCCGGATCGCGCAATTTGCGCGGATCAGCCGACGTCAAGCCCGGCGCGAGCCACTTGCCTAAGGTCGAAAAACGAAGATTATGCCAGAAAATCAGACGGTTGACGAATAATTTTCATCACGCGTCGAGGGCGCCCGTCCGGGCCGGATCCTGCCGGTAGTAGCGGGCGAGCAGGCGGTAGAGCTCCGGAAATTCGGACTCGAACGCACGCGGCCGCACGAACAGCGCCTCGCTGCACACCGCAAAGAATTCCGACGGATGATCGGCCGCATAGGGATCGATCAGCGAGTCGCGCTCGAAGCGCGCCCACGCGCGATCCGGCACCGCATCGACCCGCGCGCAGAACTGGTCGTACGCGTGCTCGAACACGTCGGCCCACGCCTGCGCGTCCAGGTGCGGCGCGTGCCAGCGGCGAAAGAGGGGCGGATACCCGTTGGCCTCGCCGTTGACCATGTCGATCTTGTGCGCGAACTCATGGATCACGACGTTGTACGCGTCGCGGCCGTCCGTCATCTGCGCGTCTTCCCACGACAGGATCACTGGGCCGCCTTCCCACGCTTCGCCGCTCGCATCCTGCTCGACTTCATGGACGACGCCGTCCTCGTCCTGCACGGTCTTGCGGATCACGAATTCGCCCGGATACACGACGACGCCGACCCAGCCGTCGTACAGCGATAAATCGAGGTTCAGCACGGGCAGGCACGCCTGGGCGGCGATCGCGACGATCATCTCGTCGGTCAGTTCGAGCCCGTGCGCGGTCGAAAACGATTTCTTCGCGATGAACAGGCTCGTCAGCGCGCGCAGCCGGCCCAGGTCGCCGGGCGTCAGCGCATCGAGGAACGGCAGGCGCGCGACGGTGTCCTGCCACAGCGCATCGGGAATCGGGTGGCTCCGCAGTGCGCGGTCGCGGCGGCGGTCGTCGAACCAGCGGGTCAGTTTCGAGAGCATGGAAGCAGCGCAGGAAGATCCAAAGCCTGTCTTTTAACTCAATCGATCTCTTTTTGCCATGCCGCGAAGAGGCCGCCGACCAGCGCGACGCCCGCGAGGAAATAGAAACCGTCGAGCGACGCGAGGAACGACGCCTGTTGCGCGACCATCCGCGCGATCGACGCGATCGCGAGCGCGTGTGCCTCGTTCAGTGCATGGCCGGCGGCCGCATAGCTGCGCGTGAGGGCGTCGACGGTCTGCTGGAACAGCGGATCGAACACGTTCGCGCGCTCGACGAGCCGCGTCTGGTGGACGGCCAGCCGGTGCTGCTCGACGATGATCACCGATGACGTCGCGAACGAGATCGTCAGTTGCCGCACGATGTTCTTCAGCCGGTAGCCGTGCGTGTATTCGTCGATCGCGAAGATGCGGAACGTCAGGTTCGCGACCGGCAGCACGATGAACAGCAGCAACAACCCGCGCAGCAGCAGCGGGACGATCAGCGCGGCCTCGCCGACCTGAGGCGTCATCCGCGTCATCCACAGCGCGGCGGCGATCGCGATCGCGAACCCCGGCACCACGAACCATTTCTTGTGCGTGACGCGCTTCGCATGGCGCAGGTAGGCGAACAGCGCGGTGGCCGAGATCAGCGACATCGTGCCGACCAGGCGCCCGGCGTTCTCGACCGGATAGCCGAGCCCGCCTTCGAGCAGGCGGGAGGTCAGGTAGCTGAAGCCGGTCGACTCGTAGTAATAGAACATGTACAGCAGCAGCCCGACCTGGAACGTGCGCTCGCGAAACGCATGCAGCCGCACGAGCGGCGTCGGATGGTGCCACTGGTGATGGGCGAACCACGCGAGCGCGCCGAGACCGGCGAACGTCAGCATGATCAGCATCGGCGAGCCGCTGTAGAGCTGGTAGTGCACCTGCTGCAGCACGATCTGCAGCGCGCCTTGCGCGAGCGCGAACACGACGTAGGGCCAGAAATGCCCGGAGCCGCGTTCGTCGTCGGGCGTCCGGCCCGAATCGGGCAGCGTGAGGAGGGCGAGGATCGCGAACGCGATGCCCGCGGGCGCGGTGCACGCGAACAGCGCGCGCCACGTCGAATGCGCGACGAGCAGCCCGCCGACGATCGGCGCGAGCGCGCTGCCGAGCAGGATCATGATCAGGAACGCGCGCGTGGCGGGCGGCCGCTCCTGCGGCTTGAAGCTGACCTGGATCAGGATCCGGCAGGCTCCCATCATCGGGCCGATGAAGTAGCCCTGGAAGCCGCGCGCGAACGCGAGTTCGAGCGACGTGTCGGCGAGCGCGGCGGCGATCGCGCCGAACGAGAACATCAGCATGCAGCCGGCGACGTAGCGGCGATGCCCGAGCCGGTCGACCCACCATTGCTGCTGCAGGATGCCGAGCACGGCCGTGACCGCGTATGCGCTCGACGACCACACGAGTTCGTCGGGCGACGCGTTGATGCCGCCCGCGATGTAGCTCGCGAAGAACGAGAAGGCTGCGTTGTCGAAGTAGTCGATGCCGGTGACGAGCGCGAGCGCCCACGGGAACAGGTCGGCGCGCAGGTTCGCGCGGCTCCAGAGCGGCGAGCGACCTGGCGCGACGTTCATTCGCGGTTCTTGCGCGCGCGTCGCGTGCCGGCTTCCGCCTGCCGCTGCGCGATCAGCGCGTCGGGGTTTTCGCCGGCGAGCCGCCGCTCGATGTAGTCGATGTCGTGCTGCAGTTCCTTGCGCAGCGCGACGGCTTCCTTCAGTTCGCGCTGGACGGCCGCGATCCGCTGGTCGAGCGTGTCGATCTGCTCGGCCAGCCCCGTGCGGATGTCGCGCAGCGATGCGTCCGAATAACGACGCCGGCCGTCGCCCGTTTCCTCGAGCGGGCGCTTGAGCATCTCGGTGATGCCGTGCAGCGAAAAGCCGAGCGCGCGCAGCCGCAGGATGCGGGCGAAGCGTTCGAGATCGGCTTCGTCGTAAAGGCGATAGCGCCCGCCGCTGCGCGACGGCGTGACGAGCCCGCGCTCTTCGTAATACTTCAGCGTGCGCGGCGTGACGCCGAGCCGCGACGCGGCGTCGCTCACGGTCAGCAGCGAGGAAGGCGTGTCGTTCGGCATCGGGATGGCGGGACTTCGGTCGAGGCAATGGCGCGATTATAGATCAACCTGTACGTTCACGTACAGGTTGGGTCGAAAAAACGGCCGCCGTGCGACGCGCGCGGGCGGCCGTTCGTTGCGCGGCGAGGGCGATCAGCCGCCGCGGCGCATCAGGTCGAAGAACTCGGAATTGCTCTTCGTCTGGCGGATCTTGTCGAGCAGGAATTCCATCGCCTCGACTTCGTCCATGTCGTGGATGAACTTGCGCAGCACCCAGATCTTTTGCAGGATCTCGGGCTTGATCAGCATTTCCTCGCGCCGCGTGCCCGACTTGTTCAGGTTGATCGACGGATAGACGCGCTTTTCCGCGAGACGGCGTTCGAGGTGCACTTCCATGTTGCCGGTGCCCTTGAACTCTTCGTAGATCACGTCGTCCATGCGGCTGCCGGTTTCGATCAGCGCGGTGCCGATGATCGTCAGCGAGCCGCCTTCCTCGATGTTGCGCGCCGCGCCGAAGAAGCGCTTCGGACGCTGCAGCGCGTTCGCGTCGACACCGCCCGTCAGCACCTTGCCCGACGCCGGGATCACGGTGTTGTACGCGCGTGCGAGACGCGTGATCGAATCGAGCAGAATCACGACGTCGTGTTTCATTTCGACGAGGCGCTTGGCCTTCTCGATCACCATTTCGGCGACCTGCACGTGACGCGTGGCCGGTTCGTCGAACGTCGACGCGATCACTTCGCCGGCGACCGAGCGCTGCATTTCGGTCACTTCTTCAGGACGCTCGTCGATCAGCAGCACGAACAGGATGACGTCCGGGTGGTTCTGCTTGATCGCGTGTGCGATGTGCTGGAGCATCACGGTCTTGCCCGACTTCGGCGACGCGACGAGCAGGCCGCGCTGGCCCTTGCCGATCGGCGCGATCATGTCGATGATGCGGCCCGTGACGTTCTCCTCGCCGCGCATCTCGCGTTCGAGCGACAGCGGCTTGTTCGGGTGCAGCGGCGTGAGGTTCTCGAACATGATCTTGTGTTTCGAGGCCTCGGGCGGCTGCCCGTTGACTTTGTCGACCTTCACCAGCGCGAAGTAGCGCTCGCCGTCCTTCGGCGTGCGGACTTCACCTTCGATCGTGTCGCCGGTGTGCAGGTTGAAGCGGCGGATCTGCGACGGGCTGATGTAGATGTCGTCGGTGCTCGCGAGGTACGACATTTCCGGCGAGCGCAGGAAGCCGAAACCGTCCGGCAGCACTTCGAGCGTGCCGTCGCCGAAGATCGTCTCTCCCGTCTTGGCGCGCTTTTTGAGAATGGCGAACATCAGCTCCTGCTTGCGCAGGCGGTTCGCGTTTTCGATCTCCAGGCCATTGGCCATTTCGATCAGTTCGGACACGTGCAGAGACTTGAGCTCGGATAAATGCATACGGAGAACCCGCCAGGGAGGAGAAGCGACGAAAAGAAATAAGGGAGGAGGGCGAGCGGAAGCGCTCTGAGACTTAATGCGTCTTGTAGACGTTTTTTGATTCTAGCATACGCCGATTCGTGCCTGAGCGGCCGACCGGCGGCTTGACGGCGGACGTGTTGCCGGTTGACAACACGTCCGCGGAACAGCCGGTATTACAGGTGGCTGTCCAGGAATGCGGTGAGCTGCGACTTCGACAGCGCGCCGACCTTCTGTGCGGCGGCCGCACCGTTCTTGAACAGGATCAGCGTCGGGATGCCGCGCACGCCGAACTTCGCAGGCGTCGCCTGGTTGTCGTCAACGTTGATCTTTGCGATCTGCAGCTTGTCGCCGTAGTCTTTCGCGACTTCGTCGAGGATCGGGGCGATCATCTTGCACGGACCGCACCATTCGGCCCAGAAGTCGACGAGCACGGGCTTGTCGGATTTGACGACGTCCTGTTCGAACGATGCGTCGCTGATGTGTTTGATCTGTTCGCTCATTGGGTCAATACCTCTTACGGTTCGGGGACTGCCTGCTTGGCGCGTTGCGGCGCTCCGGCCGCCTGACGGCTGCCGGCCGCTGCGGCAGGCCACTCCGCTCTCCGGAAGGAAGGGCGTAAGCGCTGCATCGCGCGGCTCGCGGGTCGTTCGGGCGTCATATTAGCCTAAATTGCTATCTGCTGCGGGCGGCGATAGTAGCCGCTACGCGAGTAGGGGTACGACGCGCCGTTCGACCGTTGTGTTCCGAAGGTGGAGGCCGGCCTGCAAAATACAAGAGTCGCAATACGGGAGAGTCACGGCCATTCCTGCGCGCTCGCACCGGCTTCATGCGCCCATGCGCGCGCCGGTTTGCTCGATCATTCGCATTGTTGCGAACAAACGGTCGCATTCGGCCGGAAGCGGTGATAGAATATGCCGTGACGGGCCTCCTCGCATGGTGGGGCGGTGAACCTGGTCAGGTCGGGAACGAAGCAGCCACAATCGTTTTCCGCCAGTGCCGAGGGTCGGGCTCGTCACCTTTCCTCTCGCCCCGTTCGCCGGGCGTTTTTTATTTCTGCGTCATTCTCCGTTTTACCCGCGCTTTGCCCGTCTTCCGCACCGTTTCGCGTGTCGGCGCGACGCAGCGTTACTGATACAATTTCCCGATGACCTATCAAGTTCTCGCACGCAAGTGGCGTCCGAAGGATTTCGCTTCGCTCGTCGGCCAGGAGCACGTCGTCAGGGCGCTCACGCACGCGCTCGACGGCGGGCGTCTCCATCACGCCTATCTGTTTACCGGAACCCGCGGCGTCGGCAAGACGACGCTGTCGCGGATCTTCGCGAAGGCGCTCAACTGTGAAACCGGCGTCACGTCGCAGCCGTGCGGCGTGTGCCGCGCGTGCCGCGAGATCGACGAAGGCCGCTTCGTCGACTACGTCGAGATGGATGCGGCGAGCAACCGCGGCGTCGACGAGATGGCCGCGCTGCTCGAGCGCGCGGTATACGCGCCCGTCGATGCGCGCTTCAAGGTCTACATGATCGACGAAGTGCACATGCTGACGAACCACGCGTTCAACGCGATGCTGAAGACGCTCGAGGAGCCGCCGCCGCACGTCAAGTTCATCCTCGCGACGACCGATCCGCAGAAGATTCCCGTCACCGTGCTGTCGCGCTGCCTGCAGTTCAACCTGAAGCAGATGCCGGCCGGGCACATCGTGTCGCATCTCGAACGGATCCTCGGCGAAGAGCGGATCTCGTTCGAGCAGCAGGCGCTGCGCCTGCTCGCGCGCGCCGCGCAGGGCAGCATGCGCGATGCGCTGTCGCTGACCGACCAGGCGATCGCCTATTCGGCGAACGAAGTGACCGAATCGGCGGTGTCGGGCATGCTCGGCGCACTCGACCAGACCTACATGGTGCGCCTGCTCGAAGCGCTCGCGGCCGGCGACGGCCCGGAGATCCTCGCGATCGCCGACGAGATGTCGCTGCGCAGCCTGTCCTTTTCCACCGCGCTGCAGGATCTCGCGAGCCTGCTGCACCGGATCGCATGGGCGCAGTTCGCGCCGGGCTCGGTGCTCGACGAATGGCCGGAAGCGGCCGACCTGCGCCGCTTCGCGCAGGCGCTGAGCGCCGAGCAGGTGCAGCTGTTCTATCAGATCGCGACAGTCGGACGTGCGGAGCTCGGCCTTGCGCCGGACGAATACGCCGGCTTCACGATGACGCTGCTGCGGATGCTCGCGTTCGAGCCGGCCGTCGGTGCCGGCAGTGCGCCGGGCGGTCAGCCGGCCGTGCCGCGTGCCGTACCCGCACCTGCGCCGCGTGCGGCCGCTGCTGCGTCGGCCGCGGCGCTCAAGCCGCCCGCCAACGCAACTGCCGCGGAGGCCGCCCGCCCGCAAGCTGCCGCACCGGTCGCGCCCGCTGCACGTCCGTCGCCGGCCCAGTCCGGCGATGCGGCGACTTCGCCCGCCGTGAAGCCTGCTGCGACACCGGCGGCGGCTGCGGCCGACGTGCCGGCCGCACCGCAGCCGCAAGCGAACCCGGCACCTCAGGCGGCACCGGCGAGCGATGCGCCGCCGGCCGTCCGCAACGAACCTGAACCGCCTGCTGCCGCCAAGCGCAACGACGCGCCTGCAACGCCAGCCGAACCGCCGCCGCGAGCCGTGCCGGCCGAGCCTGCCGCGCGTCCGTCGGCCCGCGGTGGTGCCGCTGCCGCACTCGACGTGCTGCGCAATGCCGGCATGCGCGTGTCCTCCGACCGCTCGCGGGCGGGCGCCGCGCCGAAGCCGGCGGAGGCCCGGCCGGCCGCCGAGAAACCGGCGCCGTCGCGCCCTGCCGTGCAGGTGCCGACGCCGCGTGCGGCGGCCCGCGCGCCGCAGGCTGCCGACACGCGCCAGGCGCCGCCGCCGTGGGAAGACATTCCGCCGGACGAATACGTGCCGCTCAGCGCCGACGAGATGTTCGGCGGCGGGGCCGACGACGGCTTCGTCCCGGTATTCGACAGCGGCCCGGACGATCTGCGCATTGCGCCGAAGCCGGCGGAGGTCCGTCCGTCCGCACCGGTCGACACGCGCCCGCTGCCGCCGGCGATCGCGCTCGACCCGGTCGGCTTCGACGGCGAATGGCCGGCGCTGGCCGCGCGGTTGCCGCTGAAGGGCGTCGCGTATCAGCTTGCGTTCAACAGCGAGCTGACGGCTGTCGACGCGACGACGTTGAAACTGTCCGTGCCGGTGCCGCAGTATGCGGATGCCGCCCAGGTCGCGAAGCTGAAGGCCGCGCTGGCCGACGCGCTCGGCAAGCCTGTCGAGGTCGCGGTCGAGGTCGGGCCCGCGCGGCGCACCGCGGCGGCGCTCGATGCGGCCGCACGCGCGGCACGCCAGCGCGAGGCGGAGCAGGACATCCATGGCGATCCGTTCGTCCAGCAGCTCGTGCGTGATTTCGGCGCGCGTATCGTCGAAGGCTCGGTGCGGCCGCTCGCCGATTCGGCGCCGGACGGCACGCCGCCGACGCTGCATTGAACGAATCGCACCGCGACAGGCACAATCACGCCCGCACACATTGACCGGCACGCGCCGCGTGCCGGTTTTCACACGATCAAGAAGGAGTATTTCCATGTTGAAAGGCAACCTCGCCGGACTGATGAAGCAAGCGCAGCAAATGCAGGAAAACATGAAGAAGATGCAGGAGCAGCTTGCGCAGATCGAAGTCGAAGGGCAGTCGGGCGCCGGCCTCGTCAAGGTGACGATGACCTGCCGCAACGAAGTGCGTCGCGTGGCGATCGACCCGAGCCTGCTCGCGGACGACAAGGACATGCTCGAGGATCTGGTCGCGGCCGCGTTCAACGATGCCGTGCGCAAGGCCGAAGCGACGTCGCAGGAGAAGATGAGCGGCATGACGTCGGGCCTGCCGCTGCCCCCGGGCTTCAAGCTGCCGTTCTGAGCGCAGCGTCCGTGCAGCCCGTTCAGCCTTCAGCCGCCGTATGAAACAGCCGTCTGCCCTGTCCGCGCTCGTCGAGGCGCTGCGCGTATTGCCCGGTGTCGGGCCGAAATCCGCGCAGCGCATGGCGTACCACCTGATGCAGCACGATCGGGAGGGCGCGGAGCGGCTCGGCCGGTCGCTGCTGTTCGCGACCGAGCACCTGCAGCACTGCGAGAAGTGCAACACGTTCACGGAAGCGCAGATCTGCGAGGTGTGCAGCGACGAGGAGCGTGATCCGACGTTGCTGTGCGTCGTCGAGACGCCGGCCGACCAGATCATGCTCGAGCAGACGATGACGTACCGCGGGCTGTATTTCGTGCTGATGGGGCGGCTGAGCCCGCTCGACGGGATCGGCCCGAAGGAAATCCATTTCGACCGCCTCGTGCGGCGCGCGTCCGACGGCGTCGTCAAGGAGGTCGTGCTCGCGACCAACTTCACGAACGAGGGCGAAGCCACCGCGCACTATCTCGGCCAGACGCTGAAGGCGCGCGGGCTCGCGGTCACGCGCCTCGCGCGCGGCGTGCCGGTGGGCGGCGAGCTCGAATACGTCGACGCGGGCACCATCGCCCGCGCGATGCTCGACCGCCGCACGATGTAAGCCGGGCGCCGCCGGCCGGCGGCGCCGTTCCTCATGCCAGGGAGACACATGAGCACCAGCCAGGGCCCGCTCGCGGGCGTCAAAGTGCTCGAATTCGGGACGCTGATCGCGGGGCCGTTCGCGTCGCGCCTCTTTGCCGAATTCGGCGCGGAAGTGATCAAGATCGAGGATCCGAACGGCGGCGACCCGCTGCGCAAGTGGCGCAAGCTGCATCCGGAGCAGGGCGGCACGTCGCTGTGGTGGTCGGTCCAGGCGCGCAACAAGAAATCGGTCACCCTCAACCTGAAATCCGATGGCGGCAAGGCGATCGCGCGGCAACTCGCGCGCGAGGCCGACATCGTGATCGAAAACTTCCGCCCGGGCCTGCTCGAGAAGCTCGGGCTCGGCTACGACGTGCTGTCGGCCGACAACCCGGGCCTCGTGATGGTGCGCTTGTCCGGCTACGGGCAGACGGGCCCGTACCGCGACCGGCCCGGCTTCGGCGCGATCGCCGAATCGATGGGCGGATTGCGTCACATCACCGGCTATCCGGACCTGCCGCCGCCGCGCATCGGCATCTCGATCGGCGACTCGATCGCCGCGCTGCACGGCGTGATCGGCGCGCTGATGGCGCTCCACCATCGCAAGGTGAACGGCGGCGCGGGGCAGGTGGTCGACGTTGCACTGTATGAAGCGGTGTTCAACATGATGGAAAGCGTGGTGCCCGAGTACGGCGTGTACGGGATGGTGCGCGAGCGCACCGGCGCGTCGCTGCCGGGCATCGTGCCGTCGAATACCTACGCGTGCCGCGACGGCAGCATCGTGATCGGCGGCAACAGCGATCCGATCTTCAAGCGGCTGATGAAGGCGATCGAGCGCGACGACCTCGCCGACGATCCTGCACTCGCACGGAACGACGGCCGCGTGCCGCGCACGCAGGAGATCGACGACGCGATCGCAGCGTGGCTCGCGCCGCGCACGATCGACGACGCGCTGGCCGTGCTCAACGCGGCCGACGTGCCGGCCGGGCGCATCTATAGTGCCGCCGACATGTTCACCGATCCGCAGTTCGTCGCGCGCCAGATGATCCAGCATTTCAAACTGGCCGACGGCACCGACATTCCGCTGCCGAACATCACGCCGAAGCTGTCCGGCACGCCGGGCGAAACGCGCTGGCTCGGGCCCGAACTCGGCGAGCATACGGACGAGGTGCTGCGCGGCCTCGGCTACGACGCGCAGGCAATCGCCGCGCTGCGCGAGGCCGGCGCGATCTGAGCGCCACGAAACCTGGCGCTGTGCGCCGGGCTCCCCCCGAGGGGACTTCCTCCAAGGCGGAAAACTGCAGGCGGCCCGGTGTTT
This sequence comes from Burkholderia sp. Bp9140, assembly GCF_003853425.1. Classification (NCBI taxonomy): domain Bacteria; kingdom Pseudomonadati; phylum Pseudomonadota; class Betaproteobacteria; order Burkholderiales; family Burkholderiaceae; genus Burkholderia; species Burkholderia sp. Bp9140. Next base: position 38,210 of record NZ_QTPQ01000017.1, on the reverse strand, counting down.
CCTCGAACGAGCGGAACGCCGCCGCGCAATGCGGCGGCGCACCGCACACGCGTCGTGCGCGGGGGGAGCCAGCCGCCGCCGGACTGTCGCTCTCGCGCCATCTTTCCTCGGTTACAATCGCCGGATGCGAATCCTACTCAGCAACGACGACGGCTATCTCGCCCCCGGTCTCGCCGCGCTCAGCGACGCGCTGCAGCCGCTGGCCGACCTCACGGTGATCGCGCCCGAGCAGAACTGCAGCGGCGCATCGAATTCCCTGACGCTGTCGCGGCCGCTGTCGGTGCAGCGTGCGACGAATACGGGTTTCTTCTACGTGAACGGTACGCCGACCGATTCGGTGCACGTCGCGTTGACGGGGATGGCCGACGAGCGGCCGGACCTCGTCGTGTCGGGGATCAACAACGGCCAGAACATGGGCGAAGACACGCTCTATTCAGGGACAGTTGCGGCCGCCACCGAAGGCATCATGTTCGGCGTGCCGGCCATCGCGTTCTCGCTGGCCGACAAGGGCTGGGCGCATCTGACGGACGCCGCGCGCGTCGCCGCGGAAATCGTCGAGCATTACCTCGCGCATCCGCTGCCCGGTCAGCCGCTGCTGAACGTCAATATTCCGAATCTGCCGTACGGCGAACTGAAAGGCTGGAAGGTCACGCGCCTCGGCAAGCGTCACCCGTCCCAGCCGGTGATTCGCCAGACCGACCCGCGCGGCGAGCCGGTCTACTGGATCGGTGCCGCGGGTGCGGCGCTGGACGCGAGCGAAGGCACCGATTTCCATGCCGTCGCAAACGGTTTCGTGTCGATCACGCCGCTGCAGCTCGATCTCACGCATACGCAAATGCTGCCTGCAACGCGCGAATGGGCGCGCGCAGGAGGGCGGGCTTCATGAGCGGCGAGCGCGCGAAGCGGTTCCCGCTCGCGCTCGAAGATCTCAAGCGAGCGCCACGCAAATCGGAGGGCCGGGCCGGCGAACGCCATGCGGCGATCGGTGTGCCGAAGGCCGTCGACAAGCCCGCCGCCGTGCCCAAGCCGGTGGCGGTGAAGACCGGCGCCGCCCGCGCGCTGCCCGGCACGGTCGCCACGAAGCCTGCGACCGCACCGAAGCCGACGGTGCTGAAGCCCGCGCTGCCGAAGCCGGCCGCGCCGAGCATCGCGCCGGCCGGCGCGTTCGCGCTGACGTCGGAACGCGTGCGCGAGCGCATGGTCGAACGCCTGCGTGCGAACGGCGTGACCGACGCGCGCGTGCTGGATGCGATGGCCGCGGTGCCGCGCCACATGTTCGTGGATCCGGGGCTCGCGACGCAGGCCTATGAGGATTCCGCGTTGCCGATCGGCCACCAGCAAACGATCTCAAAGCCGTCGGTCGTCGCGCGCATGATCGAGCTCGCGATGGCCGGCCGCACGCTCGATCGCGTCCTCGAGATCGGCACCGGTTGCGGCTACCAGGCCGCGGTGCTGAGTCACGTGGCACGCGACGTGTATTCGATTGAACGCATCAAGCCGCTCTATGAGCGCGCAAAGCTGAACCTGCGGCCGCTGCGCGTGCCGAACATCCGTCTGCATTACGGCGACGGGCGGGTCGGCCTGCCTTCCGCGGCTCCGTTCGACGCGATCGTGATCGCGGCGGCGGGGCTCGACGTGCCGCAGGCGCTGCTCGAGCAGCTCGCGATCGGCGGGCGGCTCGTCGCGCCGGTCGGCGCGCAGAGCGGGCAGCACCAGGTGCTCACGCTTGTCGAGCGCGTCGCGCAGACGCAATGGCGAGAGTCGCGGCTTGATCGCGTTTTCTTTGTCCCTTTAAAATCCGGAGTGATTTGAAACCGATGAGTATGTTGCGCGCGATGCAAAACAACCGAACCAGGGAACCGCTCACGTTCGCCCAGCGCGCGATCTGTGTGGCTGCGTTTTCCACGCTGCTGGCCGCCTGTGCGACGCGGCTCGACAACGCGCCCGTCGTCGACCGCTCCGGATCGCTCGGCACGACCGCTGCCGCGCAGCCGGCGGTGCCGCTCGGCCCGCCGCCGCCCGGCTTCTACCGTGTGAAACCGGGTGACACGCTGTACCGGATCGCACTCGAGAACGGGCAGAACTATCGCGACATCGCCGCGTGGAACAACCTGGCGAACGCGAACCAGATCGAAGTCGACCAACTGCTGCGTGTCGCGCCGCCGGGCGGCGCCGCGGTTGCCGGTTCGCCGGCTGCCGCGCCGATCGCCGGCGCCGCCGTCGCGACCGCACCGCTCAGCAGCGGCCCCGCGACGCCGGCCGCCGGCTCGTCGTCCGCGATCACGCCGCCGGCTGCCGCCGCATCGAGCGATACGGCTGCCGCGCCGAGCGGCCCCGTGACGTTTGCATGGCCCGTGCGCGGCCCGTTGCTGAACGGTTTCGACGACGCGAAGAACAAGGGCGTCAATATCGGCGGCACGTCCGGTGAAGCCGTGAAGGCGGCGGCAGACGGCCGTGTCGTCTACTCCGGCAATGGCCTGCGCGGCTACGGCAACCTCATTATCATCAAACACGATGCAACTTACCTCACGGCGTATGCACACAATCGCGCTTTGATGGTAAAAGAGGGGGACGCGGTAACGAAGGGGCAGAAGATCGCCGAGATGGGTAACAGCGATGCCGACCGCGTGATGCTGCATTTCGAGGTTCGCCGGCAGGGTAAACCTGTCGATCCGCTGAAGTATTTGCCGCCTCAATAACCGAGACGACCATGCCGAAATCGAAGCGCCACGAGCCGCAAGCCGAGTCTGAGAAGATCAGTCGTGCCACGCAAGCATCGGTGGAGCGAGCTGGCGCTTCGACGGACGACGAAGACGACGTCGCGGACAACGAACGTGACCTCGAGGCACGCGACGCCGAAGCGGACGGCGAAGAGGAGCGCGAAGGCCGGGCGGAAGCCGCGCCCGACGTCGACGATTTCCGCGCATTGCTGCAGGCCGAACTCACGGCCGACACGATCCAGCATTACCTGAACCGCATCAGCGTGAAGCCGCTCCTGACCGTCGAGGAGGAGCAGCGCTATTCCCGTCTTGCGAAGGCCGGCGAATTCGAGGCGCGGCAGGTGATGATCGAACGCAACCTGCGTCTCGTCGTCAGCATCGCGAAGGGTTACCTGAACCGCGGCGTGCCGCTGCTCGACCTGATCGAGGAAGGCAACCTCGGCCTGATGCACGCGATCGAGAAATTCGACCCGACGCGCGGTTTTCGCTTCTCGACCTATGCGACGTGGTGGATCCGCCAGAGCATCGAGCGGGCGATCATGAACCAGGCCCGCACCGTGCGCCTGCCCGTGCACGTGATCCGCGAACTGAACCAGGTGCTGCGCGCGAAGCGCCACCTCGAAAAGAATTCGATGTCGACGGGTGAGGCGGCCGAGCGCCGCGAAGCCAGCATCGACGACATCGCCTATCTCACCGGCAAGACCGCCGAGGAAGTCACCGACATCCTCGCGCTCAACGAGCACACCGCGTCGCTCGACGCGCCGCTCGACCTCGATCCCGCGAGCAGCCTGCTCGACCTGCTGCCCGACGACCAGAGCCAGTCGCCCGATGCCGAGGTGCAGCACCGCGAGCTCGAGACGCTCACGCGCGCGTGGCTGTCGCGGCTGTCCGACAAGCACCGGCACGTGATCGAGCGCCGCTTCGGCCTGAACCACATCGAACCGGCGACGCTCGAGGAGCTGGCCGACGAGATGGGGCTCACGCGCGAGCGCGTGCGGCAGATCCAGCAGGAAGCGCTGGTGCGCCTCAAGCGGTTCTTCGCCTCCAATGGCGTGCGCAAGGACGCCGTTCTGTAACCGATGACTCCGATTCTCGTTTTTGACATCGAGACCATTCCCGATGTCGACGGCATTCGCCGTCTGGAAGACCTGCCCGCGACGCTCGACGATGCCGCGGTGGCCGAGCATGCGTTCGCCGCGCGCCGCGAGAAGACCGGCAGCGATTTCCTGCCGCATCATCTGCAGCGCATCGCGGCGATTTCCTGCGTGTTCCGCGACAACAACGGTTTTCGCGTGCGCTCCCTGGGGACGCCCCAGGACAACGAGGCGACGCTGGTCCAGTCGTTCTACCGCGTGATCGAGAAATACACGCCGCAGCTCGTGTCGTGGAACGGTGGCGGCTTCGATCTGCCGGTGCTCCATTACCGTGCGCTCGTGCACGGGATCCCCGCGACGCGCTACTGGGATCTGGGCGAGGACGACCGCGACTTCAAGTGGAACAACTACATCTCGCGCTATCACTCGCGGCATACCGATCTGATGGACGTGCTCGCGATGTATCAGGCACGTGCGAATGCGCCGCTCGACGCGCTGGCGAAGCTGTGCGGCTTTCCGGGCAAGCTCGGGATGGACGGCAGTCAGGTGTGGCCGGCGTTCCAGGACGGGCGGATCGAGGAAATCCGCAACTACTGCGAGACCGACGTCGTCAACACGTATCTGCTCTATTGCCGGTTCCAGCTGATGCGCGGCGGCCTGACGCCGAGCGAATATGCGGACGAGATCCTGCTCGTGAAGAACGCGCTTGCGCAGGAGCCCGCGTCGCATTGGGCCGAATACCTGGCCGGTTTCGACGTGTGACGCGGGCGGCCCGCGTCGCGGCCGCAATCAATCTCGATCGAGTTCGAGCACGACCGGCTGATGATCCGACGCGCGCACGTCGCCGTCGATCTCGCAGCGCGTGACGCGCGGCAGCAGCGTATCGGTCACGAACACGAAATCGCACGCGAGCGGCCCCTCCGACCATTGCACCGTGTCGTAGACGCCGGCCGTCGGCGGCGGCGTGCGGCCCGGGTGCCGGGCGACCCACGCATCGATGAACGGCGGCGCGTCGGCGATCGGTTCGAGCAGGCGCCGGTAGGCATCGCTGTCGAACGCGCTGTTGAAGTCGCCGCAGACGATCGCATCGCGCGGCTGGCCGGTCGACGCGAACGGCCCCGCGGCATTCTCCGCCGGCGCGGGCCGGTCCGCGTGCGCGCAGGCCTCGCGGTGCCGGGCGCGCAACGCATCGACCTGCGCGAGTCGCTGGCGCGCCGAGTAGTATTCGAGGTGTGTCGTGACGACCCGCAGCGGGCCTGACGGCGTCGCCAGCTCGACATCCAGCGCGACGCGCGGCATCGACGGCGCGCCGGGGTCGGCCGGCCAGGGCAGCAGCTGGCGCAGCACGCGCCCGACCGGCAGCCGCGTCGCGATCGCATTGCCGAACTGGCGGCGCGGCGCGCCGGGTTCGAGCGCCGGCAGGTCGGCGCCGATCGCGTCGACGATCGTATAGCCGGGCAGCAACGCCGCCAGCTCGGCGAACTGGTCGGGGCCCGGCTGGCCGGGCAGGGCGCCGAAGCCGCGCGTGACTTCCTGCAGGCACAGCACGTCGAAGTCGCCGAGCCGGCGGGCGGCGGCGATGGTGCGCGGGAGGTCGACGACGCCGTCCGCGTCCCGACCCCATTGAATGTTCCAGTCGATCAGTCGCATGGTCGAGTCTCCTGCGAGCAGAATGTGTATGGCCGGTTGGCTGGCGAGGTGTCGCGCATGCGGGCCGGCGGCGGGCGGCCGGCTCGCATGCCGGCAGGCCGTTCGTGCATCACGTGGCGCGATCGATGCGTCAGCGTCGACGCTTGCGCCACGAAAGCGGGCGATGCGGGCTTTCGTCGTCTACAATCTCGCCTTCTTCAACGTTTTGTCAGGAAAAGCTGGTGTCCGAAGCCGTCCCCACTTCTGCGCGCAAATCGAAAAACGCGCCCGTCGCGCCCGGGCCTGCCCCGGTTCTCGAGATCGAATCGCTCGACATGGAAGCGCGCGGTGTCGGCCGCACGGCGACCGAGGACGGCACGCCGGGCAAGGTCATCTTTGTCGAGGGCGCGCTGCCCGGCGAGCGCGTGACCTATTCGAGCTACCGTCGCAAGCCGAGCTACGAGCAGGCGACCGTTGTCGACATTCTGCGCCCGAGCGTGCTGCGCACGCAGCCGAAATGCAAGTTCTTCGGCACCTGCGGCGGTTGCTCGATGCAGCACCTCGACATGCGCGCGCAAGTGGCGATCAAGCAGCGCGTGCTCGAGGACAACCTGTGGCACCTGTCGAAGCTGCGCGCCGAGACGATGTTCGCGCCGATCCATGGCCCGTCATGGGGCTACCGTTATCGCGCGCGCCTGACCGTGCGCAACGTCGCGAAGAAGGGCGGCGTGCTGGTCGGGTTCCACGAAAAGAAGAGCAGCTATGTCGCCGACATGACGAGCTGCGAAGTGCTGCCGCCGCACGTGTCGGCGATGCTCGTGCCGTTGCGCCGGCTGGTCGAGGGGCTGTCGATCCGTGACCGGATGCCGCAGATCGAACTCGCGGTCGGTTCGCAAGTCACGGCGCTGGTGCTGCGCGTGCTGGAGCCGATCAATGCGGACGACGAAGCGCTGCTCCGCGCGTTCGCGGACGAGCACAAGGTGCAGTTCTGGCTGCAGCCGAAGGGTCCGGACACGGTGACGCCGTTCTATCCGCTCGACGTGCCGCTCGACTACACGCTGCCGGAGTTCGGCATCCGCATGCCGTTCAAGCCGACCGACTTCACGCAGGTCAACCATCAGATCAACCGTGTGCTGGTCGGCCGCGCGCTGCGCCTGCTCGCGCCGTCGCGCGATGATCGCGTGCTCGACCTGTTCTGCGGGATCGGCAACTTCACGCTGCCGCTCGCGCGGCTGTCGCGCGAGGTGATGGGCATCGAAGGCAGCGAAACGCTGACGACGCGCGCGCTGGCGAATGCGCGCGAGAACGGCGTCGACGGCCACACGACGTTCGCGTGCCGGAACCTGTTCGAAGTGACGGGCGACGACATCCGCGCGCTCGGCGCATTCGACAAGTTCCTGATCGACCCGCCGCGCGAAGGCGCGCTCGCGGTGTCGAAGGCGCTGGCCGAAATCGCGCAGAGCGGCGAAGGCCCGCTGCCGAAGCGCATCGTCTACGTGTCGTGCAACCCGTCGACGCTCGCGCGCGATGCAGGCCTGCTCGTGCACGAGGCCGGCTACCGCCTGAAGGGCGCCGGGGTCGTGAACATGTTCCCGAATACGTCGCACGTCGAATCGATCGCGCTGTTCGAGCGCGACTGAGCGGGCGGACGGCGGACGTAAAAAAACCGGCCCGCGGGCCGGTTTTTTTATGGGGTGCGGCGAACGTCAGTTGCGGTTGCCGCCGAAGATGCCGAGCAGCGCGAGCAGGTTCGTGAACACGTTGTACAGGTCGAGGTAGATCGCGAGCGTGGCCGAGATGTAGTTCGTCTCGCCGCCGTTCACGACGCGCTGGACGTCGAACAGCATGTAGGCCGAGAAGATCGCGATCGCGAGCACCGACACCGTGAGCATCAGCGCCGGCAGTTGCAGGAAGATGTTCGCGACCGAGGCCAGCAGGATCACGATCACGCCCATGAACAGCCACTTGCCGAGCCCCGAGAAGTCACGCTTGCTGACGGTGGCGATCGTCGCCATCGCGGCGAAGATGATGCCGGTGCCGCCGAACGCGAGCATGATCAGCGACGGGCCGTTCGAGAAGCCCAGGATGAAGCTCAGCAGGCGCGACAGCATCAGGCCCATGAAGAACGTGAAGCCGAGCAGCACGAACACGCCGGCCGCGCTGTTTTTCGTCCGCTCGATCGCGAACATGAAGCCGAACGCGATCGCGAAGAAGGCAAGCAGGCTCATCATCGGGCTCGTGGCCGCGAACAGCGAGAAGCCCGTCGCGACGCCGACCCAGGCGCCCAACACGGTCGGCACCATCGATAGCGCGAGCAGCCAGTACGTGTTCCGCAGCACGCGGTTGCGAACTTCGGCGGTGCTGACGGAACCGCCGCGGCCGAAATTGTACGGATAGTCGTTCATGGTTTCTCCTAACATTGAACGCGTGGGCGTCCGGGGCCGGTTCGGCGCGCGCGGTGTGCGGCGCAGCAAACCGGAGCAGCTATGGCTAAGATACGTTCCGCGCCGCGAGGTTTCAATGGCCGGGCGGCGCAAAAACATATGGATTCGGAACCTTTCACTCGTGTAAGGGTTCAATCGCAATGATACACGGGATCGTGCTACAATAGCGGATTCATTTGAACCTGTAACTTCTTAATTTCTTGGAGTTTTTATGGCAATCGAGCGCACCCTGTCGATCATCAAGCCGGATGCGGTGGCAAAGAACGTGATCGGCCAGATCTACAGCCGTTTCGAAGGCGCCGGCCTGAAGATCGTCGCATCGCGCATGGCACACCTGTCGCGTGCGGACGCAGAGAAGTTCTACGCAGTTCACGCAGCACGTCCGTTCTTCAAGGACCTCGTCGATTTCATGATCTCGGGCCCGGTGATGATCCAGGTTCTGGAAGGTGAAGGCGCGATCCTGAAGAACCGCGACCTGATGGGCGCGACGGATCCGAAGAAGGCGGAACAGGGCACGATCCGCGCCGACTTCGCCGACAGCATCGACGCGAACGCCGTGCACGGCTCGGACGCTGCCGAAACGGCCGCGGTCGAAGTCGCGTTCTTCTTCCCGGAAATGAACGTTTACTCGCGCTAAGCCCTGGCTGGCAACAAGTAGGCAGGATTCAGCGCACGCGGCAAGGCAGCACATCATGACGAGCGAAACTTCCGTCAATCTTCTCGACTTCGATGCCGAGGGTCTTGTCGCGTACTGCGGCAGCCTCGGCGAGAAGCCGTTCCGCGCCAAGCAATTGCAGCGCTGGATCCACCAGTACAACGCCGGCGATTTCGACGGCATGACCGATCTCGCGAAGTCCCTGAGAGAAAAGCTCAAGGGCCGCGCGTCGATCGTGATGCCCGATATCGTCAGCGATCACGTTTCCACCGACGGCACGCGCAAGTGGCTGATCGACGTCGGAAACGGCAATGCGGTCGAAACCGTGTTCATCCCGGAAGAGACGCGCGGCACGCTGTGCGTGTCGTCGCAGGCCGGGTGTGCGGTCAACTGCCGCTTCTGCTCGACGGGCAAGCAGGGTTTCTCCCGCAACCTGTCGACAGCCGAAATCATCGGCCAACTCCGGATGGCCGAATTTGCACTGCGTGCGTCGCTCGGTCGCGCGCCCGGTCCGAACGGCAAGGCCGAACGGGTCGTCACCAACGTGGTGATGATGGGCATGGGCGAGCCGCTGCTGAACTACAGCGCGGTCGTGCCCGCGATGCGGCTGATGCTCGACGACAACGCGTACGGCCTGTCGCGCCGCCGCGTCACGCTGTCGACGTCCGGCGTGGTGCCGATGATGGACCGCCTCGGCGCCGAATTGCCGGTCGCGCTCGCCGTTTCGCTGCACGCGCCGAACGATGCGCTGCGCGACGAACTGGTGCCGCTCAACAAGAAGCATCCGCTTCGCGAGTTGATGGCCGCGTGCCAGCGCTATCTGAAAGTCGCACCGCGCGACTTCATTACTTTCGAATACTGCATGCTCGACGGCGTCAACGACACCGAAGCGCATGCGCGCGAATTGCTGGCCGTCACGCGCGACGTGCCTTGCAAGTTCAATCTGATCCCGTTCAATCCGTTTCCGGAATCGGGCCTCATCCGCTCGAAGCCGGAGCAGATCAAGCGTTTTGCACAGGTCCTCATCGACGCGGGTGTCGTCACGACCGTGCGCAAGACGCGCGGCGACGACATCGACGCCGCGTGCGGCCAACTGGCCGGCGCCGTGAAGGATCGCACGCGCCTGGCGGAGCGAACGGGCGCAGCAGCAAAAATCATCGAAGTTCGGGCGGTTTGACGGGGACGCCCAGTCGGGGCGGCCTGGCCGCGGATGCCCGAATTTTTTGGCGGTACAACACGCGAATAGCGATCGGTCGCGGCGCCTCGGCGCCGCGCATGGTATGGACAGTTGCGGGTGCCGACCGGCAAGAGCCGGCGACGCCCCAGTGAAGAAGAATCGACGCGAGGACAAGGATGAGTGAGCCGCAGCCGACAAACGGCGCAGAGACGAATGCCGCGAAGCCGGCACCGGCGGGACTGGAAACGCTGGTGGCCGTCGGCGGCCGGCTGGCGCAGCTCCGGGAAGCGAAGGGCTGGACGGTCGACGACGTGTCGGCGCGGCTCAAGGTCGCCCCGCAGAAGCTGCGGGCGCTCGAGGCAGGCGACATCAGCCATTTGCCTGGCGTGACGTTCGCGCTCGGCGTCGTGCGCAGCTACGCAAAGATGCTCGGCGTCGATCCGGAGCCGTTTGCGCAGGCGTTGCGCCGCGAACGCGGCGTCCCGGAAGTCGATCTGTCGATGCCGGCGTCGTCGGGGACGGATCTGCCGCGCGGCCGCGTATCGATTCCGCTCGGCGGCTCGTCGCGCCATCATCCGTGGCTGTGGGGGACGGCGATCGTCGTCGTCGCGGTGATCGCGGTGCTCATGTGGCACACTGGCGGCGATTCGTCGAGCTGGCTTGCACGTATCAAGGGCGGCGACGCGGAGCATGCGTCGGCGGCCAGCGCGCCGGCGGCTTCTTCCGTCGAGGAAGCGGCCGCGGGCGGCGCGTCGACGGCAGCCGGCAACGACGCCCCGGCGCAGGTTGCGGCATCCGCCGTGGCGCCGCAGGCCGTTGCGTCGGCTGTGCCGGCGCCTGCCCCGATCGCTGCAGCGCCTGCGTCGCAACCCGTCGTCGCAACCGCGGCGGCGAGCGGTGCGGCCGCGCCGGCCCAGCCGGCGAGCGTCGTGGTGGCGGCAGGCCAGTCGATGGTCGAACTGAAGGTCAAGCAGGATTGCTGGTTCAGCGTGCGCGACAAGAACGGCAAGGAGCTGTTCTCGGCGCTGGTGCGGGCCGGCGAGACGAAGCAGGTCGCCGGCGACGGGCCGTTCAAGGTTACGATCGGCAACAAGGCAGGCCTTGATTCCGTCGCGTTCGACGGAAAACCGGTCGATCCGGCAAAATATTCGGCAGCGCGGGGTAACGTGGCGCGGTTCACGTTGCCCTGACGTCAAGCGCCGTGGCGAAGGCCTGTCCTGGGCAGGCCGCGAGGGCACGGCGCTTTTTCAATTCATGCGCCGCCTCGCGGCGCATTCCGCGTAAATGGATCTATCGATGCAATCCGAAGCTCAATCCCCACGCAGCAGTCAGATTTGTTCAACCGAGCCGGTGTTCGGCGGGCATCAGCCGCGTCGCGTGTCGCATGCGGTGGATGTTCGTTGGGGCGGGCAGCTCGTCACGATCGGCGGCGATGCGCCGGTGCGCGTGCAGTCGATGACGAATACCGACACGGCCGACGCGATCGGCACGGCGATCCAGATCAAGGAACTTGCGAACGCAGGCTCCGAGCTGGTGCGTATCACCGTCAACACGCCGGAGGCCGCGGCCGCCGTGCCGGCGATCCGCGAGCAACTCGACCGGATGGGCGTGACCGTCCCGCTCGTCGGCGATTTCCACTACAACGGCCACCTGCTGCTGCGCGACTATCCGGGCTGCGCGGAGTCGCTGTCGAAGTACCGGATCAACCCGGGCAACGTCGGTCAGGGCGCGAAGCGTGACACGCAGTTCGCGCTGATGATCGAAGCGGCCGCCAAGTACGACAAGGCGGTGCGGATCGGCGTGAACTGGGGCAGCCTCGACCAGGACCTGCTCGCGCGCATGATGGACGAGAACGGCGCACGTTCGCAGCCGTGGGATGCGCAGAGCGTGATGTACGAAGCGCTGATCCAGTCGGCGATCGGGTCGGCCGAGCGCGCGGTCGAGCTGGGCCTCGGCCGCGACCGCATCGTGCTGTCGTGCAAGGTCAGCGGCGTGCAGGACCTGATCGCCGTGTACCGTGAACTCGGCCGCCGCTGCGGCTTCGCGCTGCACCTCGGCCTGACCGAGGCCGGCATGGGCTCGAAGGGCATCGTCGCGTCGACGGCCGCGCTCGGCGTGCTGCTGCAGGAGGGGATCGGCGACACGATCCGTATTTCGCTGACGCCGGAACCGGGCGCGTCGCGCACCGGCGAGGTGATCGTCGGCCAGGAAATCCTGCAGACGATGGGCCTGCGCTCGTTCGCGCCGATGGTGATCGCGTGCCCGGGCTGCGGCCGCACGACGAGCACGCTGTTCCAGGAACTCGCGATGCAGATCCAGACCTACCTGCGCGAGCAGATGCCGGTCTGGCGCAAGGCGTATCCGGGCGTCGAGAAGATGAACGTCGCGGTGATGGGCTGCATCGTCAACGGCCCGGGCGAGTCGAAGCACGCGAACATCGGCATCAGCCTGCCGGGCTCGGGCGAGAACCCGGCCGCACCCGTCTTCATCGACGGCGAGAAGGTCAAGACGCTGCGCGGCGAGCGGATCGCCGAGGAATTCCAGCAGATCGTCAGCGACTACGTCGCACGCAATTACGGCCGCACCGAGGCCCTGAACTAAATTCGTCCAAACACACGAACGATGACTGAACAGAAACGCAAGATCGAGAAGCTCAGCGGCGTCAAGGGCATGAACGACATCCTCCCGCAGGATGCCGGCCTGTGGGAGTTCTTCGAAGCTACCGTGAAATCGCTGCTGCGCGCGTACGGCTACCAGAACATCCGCACGCCGATCGTCGAACACACGCAGCTTTTCACGCGCGGCATCGGCGAAGTCACGGACATCGTCGAGAAGGAGATGTACAGCTTCACCGATGCGCTGAACGGCGAGAACCTGACGATGCGCCCGGAAAACACCGCGGCCGTCGTGCGCGCGTCGATCGAGCACAACATGCTGTACGACGGCCCGAAGCGCCTGTGGTACATCGGCCCGATGTTCCGTCACGAGCGTCCGCAGCGCGGCCGCTACCGCCAGTTCCACCAGGTCGGCGTCGAGGCGCTCGGCTTCGCGGGCCCGGATGCGGATGCCGAGATCATCATGATGTGCCAGCGCCTGTGGGACGACCTCGGTCTGACCGGCATCAAGCTCGAGATCAACTCGCTCGGCCTCGCCGAAGAGCGTGCCGCGCACCGCGTCGAGCTGATCAAGTACCTGGAGCAGTTCGCCGACGTACTGGACGAGGACGCGAAGCGCCGCCTGTATACGAATCCGCTGCGCGTGCTCGACACGAAGAACCCCGCGCTGCAGGAAATCGCGCAAAACGCGCCGAAGCTGATCGACTTCCTCGGCGACGAATCGCGTGCGCACTTCGAAGGGCTGCAGCGCCTGCTGCTCGCGAACAACATTCCGTTCAAGATCAACCCGCGTCTCGTGCGTGGTCTCGACTACTACAACCTGACCGTGTTCGAGTGGGTGACCGACAAGCTCGGCGCGCAGGGCACGGTCGCGGCCGGCGGCCGCTACGATCCGCTGATCGAGCAGCTCGGTGGCAAGCCGACCGCCGCATGCGGCTGGGCGATGGGTATCGAGCGCATTCTCGAACTGCTGAAGGAAGACGATCTCGCGCCCGAGCAGGAAGGTGTCGACGTGTACGTGGTGCACCAGGGCGAGACGGCGCGCGAACAGGCGTTCATCGCGGCCGAGCGTCTGCGCGATACGGGTCTCGATGTGATTTTCCACTGCAGCGCCGACGGCGGGCCGGCAAGCTTCAAGTCGCAGATGAAGCGTGCCGACGCAAGCGGCGCCGCGTTCGCGGTGATCTTCGGCGAAGAAGAGGTCGCGAACGGCACGGTGGGCGTGAAAGCGCTGCGCGGTGCGGGCGAGGAAGGGGAAAAGAACGTTCAGCAGACCGTACCGGTCGAAAGCTTGACCGAATTCCTAATCAATGCGATGGTTGCATCCGCCGAAGACGGCGACGACTGATCGCGCTGGCATTCGCTCGACAAGAAAAGCCTGAAAAGGAAGGAATCGCTCGCCGATGAGTTATCACGACGAACAAGAATCGATTGAAAGTCTGAAGGCGTGGTGGGCCCGCTGGGGCAACCTCACCACGTGGATCGTGCTCGCGGCGCTGGTCGTCGCGGCCGGTTTCAACGGCTGGAATTACTGGCAGCGCCGTCAGGCCGCCGAGGCTTCCGGGTTGTACGAGCAGGTCCAGAAGGCCGCCGCCGCGAACGACAAGGCGACGATGGCCCGTGCGGCCGCCGACATGGAAGACAAGTTCGGCAGCACGCCGTACGCGCAGATGACCGCACTGTCGGCCGCGAAAACGCTGTACGCGGCCGGCGACGCCGCCGGCGCGAAGGCGCAGCTGCAATGGGCCGTCGATCACGCCAAGGACGACGAGTACAAGCAGATCGCGAGGCTGCGTCTCGCGTCGCTGCTGCTCGACGAGAAGGCGTACGACGCGGGCCTCGCGCTGCTGTCCGGCACGCCGCTCGACGCATTCAAGGGCCTCGTGGCCGATCGCCGCGGCGACCTGCTCGCCGCGCAAGGCAAGACCGACGACGCACGCGCCGCGTACAAGCTCGCGCTCGACGGCCTGTCGCAGGACGACCAGTCCGCGCGCCAGCTCGTGCAGTTCAAGCTTGACGCTCTCGGCGGCTGATCCCGGTCCCCTCAACCTCTTAACTCTGCTTCGCTAACCGATGAATTTGCTGAAACGTTACGCTGTGCCCGTAGCCTGCGCGGCGGCTGTCCTGGCATTGGCGGCCTGCTCGTCGTCGAAGGACGCGCGCCGCGTGCCGACGCCGCTCACCGAGTTCAAGCCCGTCATGGACGTGCAACAGGTCTGGAAGGCGGGCGTCGGCAAGGGCGGGCGCTACCTGTTCTCGCCGGTGGCCGTGGGCGACGCCGTCTACGCGGCGGGCGAGAACGGTTCGGTCGAGAAGATCGACGCGAAGACGGGCCAGACGCTGTGGCGCGCGAAGGTCGGTTCGGATCTGTCGGCCGGGGTCGGCAGCGACGGCAACCTGACCGCGGTCGGCGCGCTGAAGGGCGGCGTGTTCGTGCTCGGTCCCGACGGCAAGCAGCTGTGGAAGACGAGCGTGCAGGGCGAGATCTTCTCGCCGCCGCTGGTCGGCAACGGCCTCGTGATCGTGCGCACGATCGACGGCCAGGTGATCGCGTTCAACGCGCAGACGGGCGAGCAGAAGTGGAACTACCGCAACCGCGCGGTGCCGCTGAACCTGCGCGTGTCGGCCGGCATGACGTTCGCGGGCGATGCGGCCGTGCTGGCGGGCTTCCCCGGCGGCGGTCTCGTCGCGATCAACCTGCAGACGGGCGAGCCGTTCTGGCAGACGCCCGTGTCGTTCCCGAAGGGCGTGACCGAAGTGGAGCGCATCAACGACGTCAGCGGTCCGCCGACGCTCGTGGGTGCCCAAGCGTGCGCGGTCACGTTCCAGGGTCAGCTCGGCTGCTTCGACGCGAACTCGGGTCGTCCGCTGTGGGAAAAGGCGTTCTCGAG
Source organism: Burkholderia sp. Bp9140 (assembly GCF_003853425.1). Taxonomy (NCBI): domain Bacteria; kingdom Pseudomonadati; phylum Pseudomonadota; class Betaproteobacteria; order Burkholderiales; family Burkholderiaceae; genus Burkholderia; species Burkholderia sp. Bp9140. The sequence goes on along the minus strand of NZ_QTPQ01000017.1, from coordinate 22,985 downwards.
CCGCAGCGGTCTCGCGCAGGACGATTCGGTCGTCGCCGGCGGCGACGACTGGTCGGTCGTGACGGCCTACGACGCGGCGAGCGGCAACCAGCTCTGGCGCAACGACAAGCTGAAGAGCCGTGACGTCGGCGTGCCGTACCTGCTCGGGCACGCGGTCGTGATGGGCGATTACAAGGGCTTCGTGCACTTCCTGTCGCGCGAGGACGGCAGCTTCATCGCCCGGATGAAGACCGACGGCAGCGCGATTACGGCGGCGCCGGTCCTCGCGGGCAACACGCTCGTCGTGCAGACGAAGGACGGCGGCCTGTACGGATTCCGTCCGCGCTGACGCGCAGGAAACATGCGCGGCCGCGGCGCGGCGGGCTTGTCCCGCGCGCCGCGGCCGCGCGACTTGAAGGCGGCCGGCGCTCCCGGCCGCTCGGTATTTGAAAGGCAGTTCGCAACGAAAGACGACGGCGCGCAACGCGCGCCCGGCGCGCGCATCCGGCGCGGCGCGAATTCGTGATATTTTCATTCAGCGCAGCCGCCCGCAGCAGCGGGCCTCCCGCTGCTGCGCATCACCGTAGAAAACACAGATGAAACCGGTCATTGCCCTCGTTGGGCGCCCCAATGTGGGGAAATCCACGCTGTTCAACCGGCTCACGCGCTCGCGCGATGCGCTGGTCGCCGACCTGCCGGGCCTGACGCGCGATCGCCATTACGGCGAAGGGCGCGTCGGCGAGCGTCCGTACCTGGTCGTCGATACGGGCGGCTTCGAGCCCGTCGCGAAGGACGGCATCCTGCACGAGATGGCACGCCAGACACGGCAGGCCGTCGAGGAAGCCGACGTCGTCGTGTTCATCGTCGACGGCCGTAACGGGCTCGCGCCACAGGACAAGTCGATCGCCGACTACCTGCGCAAGACCGGCCGGCCGATCTTCCTGGTCGTCAACAAGGCCGAGGGGATGAAATACACGGCGGTCGCGACGGACTTCTACGAGCTCGGGCTCGGCGATCCGCGCGCGATCTCGGCCGCGCACGGCGACGGCGTGACCGACATGATCAACGAGGCGCTGGAAGTCGCGTACGCGGGCCAGCCCGAGGAAGCGGACGAGGACGATCCGTCGCGCGGCATCAAGATCGCGATCGTCGGCCGGCCGAACGTCGGCAAGTCGACGCTCGTGAACGCGCTGATCGGCGAGGACCGCGTGATCGCGTTCGACATGCCGGGCACCACGCGCGACTCGATCTATGTCGACTTCGAGCGTAACGGCAAGAAATACACGCTGATCGATACCGCGGGCCTGCGGCGTCGCGGCAAGGTGTTCGAGGCGATCGAGAAGTTCTCGGTCGTGAAGACGCTGCAGTCGATCTCCGACGCGAACGTCGTCATTCTTCTGCTGGATGCGCAGCAGGATATTTCCGACCAGGACGCGCACATCGCCGGCTTTGTCGTCGAACAGGGCCGCGCGCTCGTGATCGGCGTCAACAAGTGGGACGGTCTCGACGATCATGCACGCGATCGCGCGAAAGCGGATTTGACCCGCAAGCTGAAATTCCTCGACTTCGCGAAATCGCACTACATTTCGGCCGCGAAGAAGACGGGCATCGGCGCGCTGATGCGCTCGGTCGACGACGCGTACACGGCGGCGATGGCGAAACTGCCGACGCCGAAGCTCACGCGCGCGCTGATCGAGGCCGTCGAGTTCCAGCAGCCGCGCCGTCGCGGCCCGGTGCGTCCGAAGCTGCGCTACGCGCACCAGGGCGGCCAGAATCCGCCGCTGATCGTCATCCACGGCAACGCGCTCGACGCGGTGACCGAGACGTACAAGCGCTACCTCGAAAACCGATTCCGCGAAACTTTCTCCCTGACCGGGACTCCATTGCGCATAGAGTTCCGTTCGTCGAACAATCCGTACGCGGACAAGGGCTGAAGCATGCCTGCCACGCACGTCCGGCAAGGGGTAGGCCGCATGGCCTGCTGCCGGGCGGGGCAGGCAAAATCAGCTATAGTGTAGCGATTGGCGCCGGATCTCTTTTTCTTCGTCGCCAATCCAGATCAACCTGCAAAAAAAGATGGAGTACGCCATGAGCAACAAAGGGCAATTGTTACAAGACCCGTTTTTGAACGCACTGCGCAAAGAGCACGTTCCCGTTTCGATCTATCTCGTCAACGGCATCAAGCTCCAAGGGAACATCGAATCGTTCGACCAGTACGTCGTGTTGCTCCGTAATACGGTGACCCAGATGGTCTACAAGCACGCCATCTCGACGGTCGTGCCGGCCCGCCCGGTGAATTTCCACCCGGACGCGGAAGCCTCGTCCTAACCTATCGCAGCGGCCGGCATCCGGTCGCCGCGAGCGACCGATGCCAGCCGCCTTATCTTGACATCCGATAATTTGATCAACGCAGCGCTCGTCGGCATCGACTTCGGCAAGACCGATTTCGAAGCCAGTCTGGAAGAACTCAGTCTTCTCGCCTCCAGTGCGGGGGCCCGTCCCGCCGTCACCCTCACCGGTCGTCGCGCCAGTCCCGATGCCAAGATGTTCATCGGCAGCGGCAAAGCCGAAGAACTGCGGCTTGCCTGCGACGCACACGACGTCGAAATCGTCATCTTCAACCACGCACTGGCACCGGCCCAGCAACGCAATCTGGAGCAAGCGCTTAACAGGCGGGTGGTCGATCGCACGAGCCTCATCCTCGACATCTTTGCGCAGCGCGCCCGCAGCCATGAAGGCAAGCTGCAGGTCGAGCTTGCGCAGCTGCAATACCTGTCGACCCGCCTGATTCGCGCGTGGACCCACCTGGAGCGGCAAAAGGGTGGTATCGGCCTGCGCGGCCCTGGCGAAACCCAGCTCGAAACCGACCGCCGGCTGATCGGCGAGCGCATCAAGATGCTGAAGTCGCGGCTCGACCGGCTGCGCCGGCAGCACAGCACGCAGCGTCGCCAGCGCGCGCGCAGCGGCACGATGTCGGTGTCGCTCGTCGGCTATACGAACGCGGGCAAGTCGACGCTGTTCAACGCGCTGACGAAAGCGCAGGCCTATGCGGCCGACCAGCTGTTCGCGACGCTCGATACGACGTCGCGGCGCGTGTACCTCGGCGACGAGGCCGGCCAGATCGTCGTGTCCGATACGGTCGGGTTCATCCGCGAACTGCCTCACCAGCTGGTTGCCGCGTTTCGCGCGACCCTCGAGGAAACGATTCATGCGGATCTGCTGCTGCACGTGGTCGACGCGTCGAGCGCGGTGCGGCTCGAACAGATCGAGCAGGTGAACGGTGTGCTGCACGAGATCGGCGCGGACACGATCCGGCAGGTGCTGGTCTTCAACAAGATCGACGCCGTGCCGGAGCTGGCGGCCCGCGGCGATGCGGTCGAGCGGGACGAGTATGGTAATATTTCGCGCGTCTTTTTGAGCGCGCGCACCGGTCAGGGTCTTGACGCGTTGCGTGCCGCCATCGCCGAGATCGCCTCCGCGGAACATCTTTCCGGCGCGACGTTACCCAACGGCGCGCTCGACGGCGCACCCGCTGAACCACGCGAAGACCACACGATTTCCGAACACGGGCGCTAACCGGTCCCGGCCGGTTCGCCGGCGTCTAATCTGGTGAACAAACTCTGGTGAACGAATACAACGAGCGGAGTACCTGGCGGCGGATGCGCGCCTTGCTGTCGATCAACGATCCCCGCTGGGGACGCGGCGAAGGCAAGGGCAACGACGGATCCCGTCCGCGTGCGAATGAATCGAAGCGTCCGCCCGGTGGCGACGGTGACGGTCCGCCCGATCTCGACGAGATGTGGCGCAACTTCAACCGGCGTCTGAGCGGCCTGTTCGGCGGCAAGGGCGGCAACGGCTTCCGGCCCGACAACGGCCGGGCCGCGCGCGTCGGCGTCGGCATCGTGATCGGCGTGCTGGTCGCGGTCTACGCGGGCAGCGGGTTGTTCGTCGTGCAGGACGGCCAGACGGGCGTCGTGCTGCAGTTCGGCAAGCTGTCCGGCACGGTCGGGCAGGGTGTGCACTGGCGTGCGCCCTATCCGTTCGCGTCGCACGAGATCGTCGACACGTCGCAGGTCCGTTCGATCGAGATCGGCCGCAACAACGTCGTGCGTCTCGCGAACGTGAAGGAAGCGGCGATGCTGACGCGCGATGCCGACATCGTCGACGTGCGTTTCGTCGTCCAGTACCGGATTCGTTCGGCGACCGATTACCTGTTCCGCAGCGTCGATCCCGAGCGCAGCGTGTCGCAGGCCGCCCAGGCCGCGGTGCGTGCGATCGTCGGCACGCGCAGCGCGGCCGACATGCTGAACCAGGACCGCGACGCGCTGCGCGGGCAGTTGTCCGCCGCGATCCAGCGCGATCTCGACCGTTACCAGTCGGGGCTCGAGGTCACGGCCGTGACGATGCAGAGCGTCGCCGCGCCCGAGCAGACGCAGGCCGCGTACGCCGAAGTCGCGAAGGCGCGCGACGACCGCGAGGCCACCAAGCGTGCCGCGCAGGCCTATGCGAACAACCTGCTGCCGAAGGCGCAGGGCGATGCCGCGAAACTCGTCGACGAAGCGAAGGCGTATGCCGATCGCGTGGTCACGGAGGCCGAGGGCGACGCCGACCGGTTCAAGCAGGTCTATGCGCAGTATTCGAAGGCGCCCGCGGTGATCCGCGAGCGGATGTACCTCGAGACGATGCAGGAAATCTATTCGAACGCGACGAAGGTGTTCGTCGGCAACAAGGGCGGCAACAGCGTCGTGTACCTGCCGCTCGACAAGCTCGTCGAGCAGGGGCGACAAGGCGCCGTGAATGGCACGAATGCCGCGACGCCCGCCGGCGCATCCGCGTCCGACGCGGCGTCGGCCCCTGTCGCAGCCGCGGCGAGTGCACCGGCGAGCGCGGCTTCGGCCGCGGCGGCGCCCGCACCGGGCAGCGACGTGCTGCGGTCGCGCGAAGCGTTCCGCAGCCGCTCGCGCGAAGACGATACGAAGTAACGGGGAGCGCAGAACATGAACCGAATCATTGCGCTCGTCGTCGCAATCGTGATCGTTGCCTTCGCGGCATCGTCGACCGTCCTGACCGTCGATCCGCGCCATACGGCCGTGCTGTCGGGCCGCGACGGCGCACAGCCCGAACTCGCGGGCCCCGGTATCCATTTCAAGTTGCCGCCGCCGCTCCAGACGGCGACGCTGATCGACACGCGCCTGCAATCGCTGGAAGCGCCGGATCCGCTGCAACTGGCGACCGAAGACAAGCACGACCTGCTCGTCGCGTATGCGGTCAAGTACCGTATCAGCGATCCGATGAAGTACTTCACGGCAACGAGCGGCGACCCGGCGGCCGCTGCCGAGCGTCTGGCCGGCGCGCTGAAGAGCGCGCTCGGCGAGGCGTTCGGCAAGCGCGCGCTGGACGACGCGCTCGGCGGGCAGCGCGACATAGCCGATGCGGCGCGCGATGCGGCCCGTGCGAAGGCATCCAGCTTCGGCGTCGACGTGGTCGATGTGCAGTTGACGCGCGTCGACCTGCCGGCTGCGCAGACGGACGCCGTTTATCAGCGGATGATTGCCGCGCTGCGCGACCAGGCCGCACAGGTGCGCGCGGATGGCGCCGCCGATGTCGAGCAGATCAAGGCCGATGCGGAACGCGAACAGCAGGCGGTGCTCGCGAATGCGTACAAGTCCGCGCAGACGATCAAGGGCGAGGGCGACGCGAAGGCCGCGTCGATCGCCGCCGACGCGTTCGGCCGCGATCCTCAGTTCTACCAGTTCTACGCGAGCCTGCAGGCTTACCGGAATACCTTCAAGCGCAACGACATCATCGTCGTCGATCCCGACAGCGAGTTTTTCCGTTTCATGCGCAGCCCGACGGGCGGTGCCGCACCGGCGGCACCCGCTCCCCGCAAACACTGACCTTGGGGCGCCGCGTCGAGCGGCGCCGTCGCTCGCATGGATCTGGCTGGCTCGTTGTTGCTTGCAGTAGCACTGATGCTGATCATCGAGGGGGCGTTCCCCTTCGTGTTTCCCGTCGCCTGGCGCGACACGTTTCGTAGAATAGCGGAGCGGCCGCCGCATCATATCCGGATCGGCGGGCTCATCGTGATGGCGCTCGGGCTCGTCCTGCTGCTGCTCGCGACCTGATCAGGACGGCACACCCGCCGTTCGTTCCGCCCGATTCCGATTTCCGATTCATCTCGCGGCGCGCGCGTCGCGCCCTGTTTCCCGTCGTAGGACCGTACCGATGTCGACCTGGTTACTTCCCGAGAATATCGCCGACGTACTGCCGTCGGAAGCGCGCAAGATCGAGGAGCTGCGCCGCAGGCTGCTCGACCGCTTCCGTTCGTACGGCTACGAAATGGTGATGCCGCCGCTGCTCGAATATCTCGAGTCGCTGCTGACGAGCGGCGGCACCGATCTGCGCCTGCGCACCTTCAAGCTGGTCGACCAGCTGTCGGGCCGCACGCTCGGCCTGCGCGCGGACATCACGCCGCAGGTCGCACGGATCGACGCGCACCTGCTGAACCGCCAGGGCGTCACGCGCCTCTGCTATGCGGGCCATGTGATGCACACGCGTCCGCGCGGCCTGCACGCGACGCGCGAACAGATCCAGATCGGCGCCGAAATCTACGGGCACGCCGGGCTGGAAGCCGACCTCGAGATCCAGCAGCTGATGCTCGACGCGCTGCACCTCGCGGGGCTGTCGCGAATCCGTCTGGACCTGTGCCACGCGGGCGTGCTCGCGGCGCTGCTCGCGCGCGACGCGCAGGCCGCCGAGCGCGGCGAGGCGCTGTACGACGCGCTGTCGGGCAAGGACGTGCCGCTGCTGAACGAACTCACCGACGATCTCGGCGCCGACACGCGCGCGGCGCTGCGTGCGCTGCCGCATCTGTACGGCGACGCGAGCGTGCTCGACGAGGCGCGCGCACGCCTGCCGGTGCTGCCCGAGATCACGCGCGCGCTCGACGATCTCGCGCAGCTCGCGTCTCAGGCGAAGGGCGTCGAGGTGGCGATCGATCTCGCCGACCTGCGCGGCTATGCGTACCACAGCGGCGCGATGTTCACGGCGTACATCGACGGCGTGCCGAACGCGATCGCGCGCGGCGGCCGTTACGACCACGTAGGCCAGGCCTACGGTCGCGCCCGCCCGGCGACGGGCTTCTCGCTCGACCTGCGCGAGCTCGCGCGGATTTCGCCGATCGAGGCGCGCGGCGCCGCGATTCTCGCACCGTGGGCGCAGGACGACGCGCTGAGCGCGGCCGTTGCGGCGCTGCGCGATGCGGGCGAGGTCGTGATCCAGGCATTGCCGGGGCACGACCACGTGCTCGACGAATTCGCCTGCGACCGTTCGCTCGTCGAGCGTAACGGCGCATGGGTGGTCGAACCCCGATAAACAGGCGTTCGCGGGCCGTCGTTCGGCGTGCATATCGTTGAAGCGAAACGGAAAAATTCGGAATCGCCCGCGAACCTAGGTAGAATACGTTTTTAACCAGCTAACGAATCAACATGTCTGCCAGCGCAGTGAACGTGACTCCCGGGCGCAATGTCGTCGTCGTGGGAACGCAATGGGGTGATGAAGGCAAGGGCAAGATCGTCGACTGGCTGACGGACCACGCTCAGGGCGTCGTGCGTTTCCAGGGCGGTCACAACGCCGGCCACACCCTCATCATCGGCGGCAAGAAAACCATCTTGCGCCTCATTCCGTCGGGCATCATGCGTGAAGGCGTCGCCTGCTACATCGGCAACGGCGTCGTCCTGTCCCCCGAGGCACTGTTCAAGGAAATCGGCGAGCTGGAAGAGGCCGGCGTGAACGTGCGCGATCGCCTGTTCATTTCCGAAGCCACGACGCTGATCCTGCCGTACCACATCGCGATCGACCAGGCGCGCGAAGCGCGCAAGGGCGCGGGCAAGATCGGTACGACCGGCCGCGGCATCGGCCCCGCGTACGAAGACAAGGTCGGCCGCCGCGCGCTGCGCGTGCAGGACCTGTTCGACGCGAAGACCTTCGCCGACCGCCTGCGCGAAAACCTCGATTTCCACAACTTCGTGCTGACCCAGTACCTGGGTGGCGCGGCCGTCGATTTCCAGGCCACGCTCGACACGATGCTTGGCTATGCCGATCGCCTGAAGCCGATGGTGGCCGACGTGTCGCGCCGCCTGTACGACGCGAACAACGCCGGCCAGAACCTGCTGTTCGAGGGCGCGCAAGGCACGCTGCTCGACATCGACCACGGCACCTATCCGTTCGTCACGTCGAGCAACTGCGTCGCGGGCGCGGCATCGGCCGGCGCCGGCGTCGGTCCGCAGAAGCTGAACTACATTCTCGGCATCACGAAGGCGTACTGCACGCGCGTCGGCTCGGGCCCGTTCCCGAGCGAGCTGTATGACGCGGACAACCCGCAGCGCCAGGACCAGGTCGGCGTCACGCTGGCGAACGTCGGCAAGGAATTCGGCTCGGTCACCGGCCGTCCGCGCCGCACCGGCTGGCTCGACGCAGCGGCACTGCGCCGCTCGATCCAGATCAACGGCGTGTCGGGCCTGTGCATGACGAAGCTCGACGTGCTTGACGGCCTCGACGAAGTCAAGCTGTGCGTCGGCTACAAGATCGACGGCAAGGACGTGGACATCCTGCCGCGCGGCGCGGCCGACGTTGCGCGTTGCGAGCCCGTGTACGAAACCTTCGCCGGCTGGAAGGAAAGCACCGTCGGCATCAAGACGTGGGACGCGTTGCCGGCGAATGCACAGGCATACCTGACCCGTGTCCAGGAAGTGGCCGGCGTGCCGGTCGACATGGTTTCGACGGGTCCGGATCGCGACGAAACGATCCTGCTCCGCCATCCGTTCAAGGTGTAATTGTCAGCATGACGCAGCAAATCACGATGACGGCGGCAGACTTGATGACCGATCCGCGCAACGACGACAAGAACCTGTGGGTAGGCTGGGACGAATACCATCGTCTGATCGAGCTGCTCGCGCTCCAGGTGCATGAATCGGGCTGGAAGTTCGACCAGATCCTGTGCCTCGCGCGCGGCGGTCTGCGCGTCGGCGACCAGCTGTCGCGCATCTATGACGTGCCGCTCGCGATCCTTGCGACGAGCTCGTACCGCGAAGCGGCCGGCACCGAGCAGGGCGCGCTCGACATCGCGCAGTACATCACGATGACGCGCGGCCACCTCGCGGGCAACGTGCTGCTGGTCGACGATCTCGTCGATTCGGGCGTTACGCTCGCGCGCGTGCAGGAGCACCTGAAGGAGCGCTATCCGTCCGTTACGGCAGTGCGTTCGGCAGTGCTCTGGTACAAGGGGTGCTCGAAGGTCAAGCCCGACTACCACACGCAGTATCTGCCGACGAATCCGTGGATTCATCAGCCGTTCGAAGAGTGGGACACCGTTCGTCCGCACAATCTCGCGGCCTGGATCAAGCGCGGTCGCGCGCAGCGCGACGGTTCGGGCGCGTAAGCGGCCGGCCGATCGATGGAAAGCCTTGTACGGCGCCGCTCGCGGCGCCGTTTTTTTTGGGGTGCGGCGGACCGGCGGGCACGGCGGCCGGCATGCACGGTAGGCAGACGGCGTGGCCCCGGCTATGATGGCAGCCCTGCCACAGCTTGCGCAGGATTGCATGCGCGGCGTGGATCACGTGGCTTCAGGGCAACAGGGCAGGACGGTGTTTCAGGGGGGCGCGAGTAGAATAGCGCTCGTTTTGTCCGACTCCGGACCCGATTATTACGTTTCATATGAACGACACGACCCAGGCGACCGACGCAGCCCACGCGCATTCGACGCACCAACATTCGATGCAGGCGCTCGCGATAGCGGCCATCGGCGTCGTATTCGGCGACATCGGCACGAGCCCGCTTTACGCGCTGAAAGAGGCGTTCAGCCCCGCCCACGGCATTCCGCTGACCGAAAGCTCGATTCTCGGCGTGATCTCGCTGCTGTTCTGGGCGATCATCCTGGTGGTCGGCGTCAAGTACCTGCTGTTCGTGATGCGGGCGGACAACAACGGCGAGGGCGGTGTGCTTGCCCTGATGGCGCTGTCGCTGCGGCCGCTCAACTCGAAATCCCGCGTGACGGGCGCGCTGATGGCGCTCGGCATCTTCGGCGCCTGCATGTTCTACGGCGACGCGGTGATCACGCCGGCGATCTCGGTGATGTCGGCGGTCGAAGGTCTCGAGATCGCGACGCCGCACCTGTCCCATCTCGTGCTGCCGATCACGATCGTGATCCTGATCGCGCTGTTCTGGATCCAGCGCCACGGCACCGCGACGGTCGGCAAGCTGTTCGGTCCGATCATGGTGCTGTGGTTCATCGTGATCGCGGCACTCGGCGTGTACCACATCATGCGTGTGCCGGGCATCATCGCGGCAATCAATCCGTACTACGCGGCGTCGTTCATGGCAGATCACCTGCTGCAGGCGTATGTCGTGCTCGGCTCTGTCGTGCTGGTGCTGACCGGCGCGGAGGCGCTCTATGCGGACATGGGGCACTTCGGTGCGAAGCCGATCCGCTTCGCCGCGTACGGGCTCGTGATGCCGTCGCTCGTGCTGAACTACTTCGGCCAGGGCGCGCTGCTGATCCAGAACCCGAAGGCGATCGAAAACCCGTTCTTCCTGCTCGCACCGGACTGGGGGCTGCTGCCGCTCGTCGTGCTGTCGACGGTCGCGACCGTGATCGCTTCGCAGGCCGTGATCTCGGGCGCGTATTCGCTGACGTCGCAGGCGATCCAGCTCGGCTACGTGCCGCGCATGAAGGTGCTGCACACATCCGAACTGGCGATCGGCCAGATCTACGTGCCGGTCGTGAACTGGCTGCTGCTGTTCGTGATCCTTTGCATCGTGATCGGCTTCAAGAGCTCCGACAACCTCGCGGCCGCGTACGGCATCGCGGTGACGGCGACGATGGTGATCACGACCGTGCTCGCGGCGGTCGTGATGGTGAAGGTGTGGAACTGGAACCGGCTGCTGGTTGGTGCGATCATCGCGGTGTTCCTCGCGATCGACCTCGGCTTCTTCGGCGCGAACCTGCTGAAGGTCGCGCAGGGCGGCTGGCTGCCGCTCGGGATCGGCGCGCTGCTGTTCTTCCTGCTGATGACCTGGTACAAGGGCCGCCACATCGTCAAGGAACGCACGGCCGCCGACGGTATCCCGCTCGAGCCATTCCTGCAGGGGCTGCTCGCGCATCCGCCGCACCGCGTGTCGGGCACCGCGATCTACCTGACCGGCAACGACAAGCTCGTGCCCGTCAGCCTGCTGCACAACCTGAAGCACAACAAGGTGCTGCACGAGCGGACCCTGTTCCTGACGTTCGTCACGCGCGACATTCCGTACGTGCGCGACGACAAGCGCCTGAGTGCGCGCGATGCGGGCGGCGGACTGTACATCGTCAAGGCCGAGTACGGCTTCAACGAGACGCCGGACGTGAAGGCCGTGCTCGAGGAATTCGGCCGTACGCACGACATGACGTTCGAGTTGATGGACACGTCGTTCTTCCTCGCGCGCGAAACGGTCGTGCCGACGCATCTGCCCGGCATGTCGATCTGGCGCGAACGCGTGTTCGCGTGGATGCATCAGAACGCGGCGAAGCCGACCGACTTCTTCTCGATCCCGGCGAACCGCGTCGTCGAACTCGGCACCAAGATCGAGATCTGACCGGCGCGCGCGGGCCGCGGATGCGGCCCATGCCCATTCGGCAGCGCGTTCGCCGAAGCCATGAAAAAGCCCGCACTTTCGGCGGGCTTTTTGACGTTCGTCGACAGTCTTCGCGTGCTCAGCGCTTCAGCTTCGCGAACGCCGCAGCCATCGCGCCGGCCGGTTCCGGCTCGCGCGAACGCTGCGGGCGGGCCGCGCCGCGGCCGGCATTGCCGCGATCCTGGCCGCCGCGCGGCGCCATGCCGGGCGCGGCCGCTTCGTCGTCGAGGCGCATCGTCAGCGAAATGCGCTGGCGCTTCACGTCGACGTCGATCACCTTGACCTTGACGACCTGGCCGGCCTTCACGACTTCGTGCGGATCCTTGATGAACTTCGTCGACATCGCGGACACGTGGACGAGGCCGTCCTGGTGCACACCGACATCCACGAACGCGCCGAATGCCGCGACGTTCGTCACGACCCCTTCGAGCAGCATGCCCGGCATCAGGTCGGACACCTTCTCGACGCCGTCGCGGAACGTGGCGGTCTTGAACTCGGGGCGCGGGTCGCGACCCGGTTTTTCGAGTTCGGACAGGATGTCGCGCACGGTCGGCAGGCCGAAACGTTCGTCAACAAATTCCGCCGGCGACAGGCCGGACAGCGCGTCGCGGCTGCCGAGCACGTCGTCGATCCGCTTGCTGATCTTCGCGAGGATCCGTTCGACGACCGGGTAGGCTTCCGGGTGGACCGACGAGCGGTCGAGCGGATTTTCGCCGCCGTTGATGCGCAGGAAGCCGGCGGCCTGTTCGAAGGTCTTGTCGCCGAGGCGCGGCACCTTGCGCAGTTGGGCGCGCGACGGGAACGGCCCGTTCGCGTCGCGGTAGTCGACGATGTTGCGCGCGAGCGTGGCATTCAGGCCCGACACGCGCGCGAGCAGCGCGACCGACGCGGTATTCGCGTCGACGCCGACCGCGTTCACGCAATCCTCGACGACCGCGTCGAGCGAGCGGGCGAGTTCGCGCTGGTTCACGTCGTGCTGGTACTGGCCGACGCCGATCGCCTTCGGCTCGATCTTCACGAGCTCGGCGAGCGGGTCCTGCAGGCGGCGGGCGATCGACACGGCGCCGCGCAGCGACACGTCGAGTTCTGGGAATTCCTTCGCGGCCAGCTCGGACGCCGAGTAGACCGACGCGCCGGCTTCCGACACGACGATCTTCTGCAGCCGCAGTTCGGGATGCTTCGAGATCAGCTCGCTCGCGAGCTTGTCGGTTTCACGGGACGCGGTGCCGTTGCCGATGCTGATCAGCTCGGCCTGCGTCTGCGCGGCGATGCGCGCGAGCTTCGCGAGCGAGCCGTCCCAGTCGCGGCGCGGCTCGTGCGGGTAGATCGTGTCGGTCGCGAGCAGCTTGCCGGTGCGGTCGACCACGGCGACCTTCACGCCCGTGCGCAGGCCGGGGTCGAGACCGATCACGGCCTTCGGGCCGGCCGGCGCGGCCAGCAGCAGGTCCTTCAGGTTGCGCGCGAACACGCGGATCGCTTCGGCTTCCGCCGTTTCGCGCAGCTGCGTGAGCAGTTCGTTCTCGATGTGCGGCTGCACCTTCACGCGCCAGCACCAGCGGCACACGTCGGACAGCCACTTGTCGGCCGGGCGGCTCTGGTTCGCGATCCCGAAATGGCGCGCGATCATCGCTTCGCCGGGATGCGGGACCTGCGCGTCGAGTTCCTCGCCGAGGCCGAGCTTGACGGTCAGCACACCGGCGTTGCGGCCGCGGAACAGCGCGAGCGCGCGGTGCGACGGCACGGTCCGGATCGTCTCCGCGTAGTCGTAGTAGTCGCGGAACTTCTCGCCTTCCTCGTTTTCCTTGCCTTCGACGACGGCCGACGACACGACGCCCTGGCTGTGCAGGTAGTCGCGCAGCTTGCCGAGCAGTTCGGCCGTTTCGCCGAACTGTTCGGACAGGATGTCGCGGGCGCCGTCGAGCGCAGCCTTCACGTCGGCGACGCCCTTGTCGGCATCGACGTACGCGGCGGCTTCCGTCTGCGGGTCGAGCAGCGGATTCGCGAGCAGCGCCTGCGCGAGCGGCTCGAGGCCGGCTTCGCGGGCGATCTGCGCGCGCGTGCGGCGCTTCGGCTTGTACGGCAGATAAAGGTCTTCGAGCACCTGCTTGCTGTCGGCCGCGTCGATCGCGGCGCACAGTTCGTCGGTCAGCTTGCCCTGTTCGTCGATGCTCGACAGGATCGCCGCGCGTCGATCCTCGAGTTCGCGCAGATACAGGAGGCGTTCCTCGAGCTGGCGCAGCTGCGTGTCGTCCAGGTTGCCGGTCACTTCCTTGCGGTACCGGGCAATGAACGGAACGGTCGAGCCTTCGTCGAGGAGTTGCACTGCCGCCGCGACCTGGCGCGGCTGGACGGACAGTTCGGTGGCGATGCGCTGTACGATCTTGAGTGCTACGGTTTCCGTCATGTCGTGGATGATCTGCCTGCTGAAATCGCGGCGCGGGCCGGCAGACCGCGCGGCGGGCTGCGAGACGGGCCCGCCGGACCAGATGCCGCGGGTGAGTGAAGCGGGGCATTTTGCCATAAATGGCGGAGCGTCCAGCCGGGGGTGATAGAATTTGACACATGTCCCGCAGCTTTCCTACGACGTTGCCAACTTCCCGCATTTCTCTCGTCGCGCTCGGCGTAGCGCTTGTCGCGGCTTTGTCCGCCGGGTCCACCGCCGCGTACGCACAGGCATCGGGCGCAGCCGCGCCGGATGCCGCCGCCGTGCCCGTCGCGGCCTCCGTCACGCAGGATTTTGACGCCCGTCAAAAAGTGCTCAATCAACGTTCCGCGGAAAACGATTATCGTTATGCCGTGGCGGAGCACGATTGCTACAGCAAGTTCTTCGTCAATCACTGTCTCGGCAAGGCGCGCGACCGGATGCGCGAGGAGCGGGCAAGCATCCGTCAGGAGCAGCTCGCGCTCGACGACGAACAGCGCGCGGTGCGGGCGCAGCAGCGCGACCAGCAGCAGGCGCTGAAGCAGGCGCAGAATGCGGCGGAAGCGCCGCAGCGCGCGGCGAACGACGCGGCGAACGCGGCTGCGTTCCGCGACAAGCAGGAGCAGAATGCACTGAAGCAAGCGCAGCGCGGCGCGGAAGGGCCGCAGCGTGCCGCGAACAAGCAGGCATACGGCCAGAAGCAGGCAGACTTCCAGCGCAAGCTCGACCAGGCGCACCAGCAGGCCGCGCAGAAGGCGCAGGAGCGCTCGGACAACGCCGCGCGCTACGAGCAGAAGCAGAAGGAAGCCGCCCAGCACAAGGCCGATGTCGAGCGGCGTCAGCAGGAAGCGGCCGAGAAGGCCAAGCAGCAGAAGCAGCAGGGGCAGTAACGTGTTGGATTGATCCGGAGTCAGTCTCGTGCGTGCCGGCACGCCAGTCGGCGCGCTGCTTCGATGAGGAGGCGCATATGCAAAACCGTCCCACGGAACAGCAGCAGGAATTGCACAACCGTTTGGCCGCATTGCAGGAGCAGCACCAGCAGCTCGCTCGGGAGATCGAGCTGAAGGAAGGACACTCCGACATCGACGACATCACGCTGCACCGGCTGAAGAAGGAAAAGCTGGCGGCCAAGGACAAAATCATTTTGCTGCAATCGCAGCTGGAACCGGATAAGCGCGCCTGAGCGCGGCCTGGCAAGCGCCGGCGCCGCTCGGGCGCTGGACACAGGAACGCTTGCCTTGAATTCACCGCTTGAAGCCAATCCCGATGCCCGGCGTGACGCGTCGTCCGCCGGGCGCGTTCGTGCGCCCGAAGGCACCTTCGAGCTGAGCCGCAAGCGCGTCGACGAACTCGACACGATCTTCGGTGAAGGCGGGCTGCTTGCGCGCGCGCTCGACGGCTATCACCCGCGTCAGTCGCAGATCGAGATGGCGCGCGCGGTCGCGTCGGCGATGGAGGCGTCCGCGCGCCGGATGCCCGAGCCGGAAATCTTCGAAACCCGCAAGCGGCCGGCGCGCCGTCTGGGCGAAGGCGACAAGGCGGCCGAGTCCGCCGCGGACGGCGCGGCGGCCGATACCGACAGCGACGCCGGCGACAACACGCTGATCGTCGAGGCCGGCACCGGCACCGGCAAGACCTATGCGTACCTGGTGCCCGCGATGCTGTGGGGCGGCAAGGTGATCGTGTCGACCGGCACGAAGCACCTGCAGGACCAGCTGTTCCAGCGCGACATCCCGACCGTGCGCAACGCGCTCGCGGTGCCGGTGACGGTCGCGATGCTCAAGGGCCGCTCGAACTATCTGTGCCATTACTACCTGCAGCGCACGGCCGACAACGGCCGCCTGCCGTCGCGACAGGACACCGCATACCTGCAGGAAATCGTCCGGTTCGCGAAGATCACGAAGAGCGGCGACAAGGCCGAGCTCGCGAGCGTGCCGGAGACGGCGCCGGTGTGGTCGATGGTCACGTCGACGCGCGACAACTGCCTCGGCCAGGAGTGCCCGCATTACAAGGAATGCTTCGTGATGCAGGCGCGGCGCGAGGCACAGCAGGCCGACATCGTCGTCGTCAACCATCACCTGTTCTTCGCGGACATCATGCTGCGCGACACCGGGATGGCCGAACTGCTGCCGAACGCGAACACGGTGGTCTTCGACGAAGCACACCAGTTGCCGGAGACGGCCACGCTGTTCTTCGGCGAGACGCTGTCGACCACGCAGATCCTCGAACTCGCGCGCGACACGGTCGCCGAAGGCCTGAGCCATGCGCGCGATGCGGTCGAGTGGGTGAAGCTCGGCGGTGATCTCGAGCGTGCGGCGCGCGACCTGCGCCTCGCGTTCGCGAACGATCAGATCGTGCGCATGTCGCTTGCGCAACTGGGCGACGATCACCCGATGTTCGGTGCGCTCGACGCGCTCGAGGCGGCGCTGGATGCGCTCGCATCGGCGCTCGCGAGCCAGGCCGAGCGGGCGGAATCGCTCGGCGCGTGCCTGCGGCGCGCGCGCGAACTGCAGGACCTGCTCGCGGGCTGGGTCGCGCCCGGTGCGGCGCAAGTGGCCGAGAAGGCCGATGCCGCGGCAGCCGGCGGCAAGGCGGCTGCCGACGACCCGAACGAGAAGGTGCGCTGGGTCGAAGTGTTCGCACATACCGTGCAGCTGCACGAGACGCCGCTGTCGGTCGCGCCGATTTTCGCGAAGCAGCGCGCGGGTGTGCCGCGCGCGTGGGTCTTCACGTCGGCGACGCTGTCGGTACGCGGCGACTTCACGCATTACGCGGCCCAGATGGGTCTCAGCTCGCGTCGCTCGATGACGCTCGCGAGCCCGTTCGACTATCAGACGCAGGGCCTGCTGTACGTGCCGCGCAACCTGCCGCAGCCGTCGTCGCCGGCGTTTACCGACGCGGTGTTCGACGCCGCGCTGCCGGCGATCGAGGCGTCGGGCGGCGGCGTCTTCATGTTGTGCACGACGCTGCGCGCGGTCGACCGGATCGCGTCGAAGCTGCGCGACGTGATCGAGTCGCGCGGCTGGAACATGCCGCTGCTGGTGCAGGGCGATGCCAGCCGTACCGAGTTGCTCGATCGTTTCCGTTCGTACGGCAATGCGATCCTCGTCGGCAGCCAGAGCTTCTGGGAAGGTGTCGACGTGCGCGGCGACGCGCTGTCGCTCGTCGTGATCGACAAGCTGCCGTTCGCGCCGCCCGACGATCCGGTGCTGGCCGCGCGACTCGATGCGCTGACCAGGAAGGGCTTGAGCCCGTTCGCGGTTCACCAGCTGCCGCAGGCCGTGATCACGCTGAAGCAGGGCGCGGGCCGCCTGATTCGTGCGGAGACGGATCGCGGCGTGCTGATGATCTGCGACACGCGGCTCGTCGACAAGCCGTACGGTCGCCGCATCTGGCAGAGCCTGCCGCCGTTCAAGCGCACCCGCGAGATCGCGGTCGTGCGGGACTTCTTCGACGAGCATCGCGCGGAAAAACGCGCGTAAACGCACCGCCGCCCGTTACGGGCGGCGCCAATAAAAAACCCGGCTCGATGACCGGGTTTTTTATTGTGCAGCAGGCGTCGCTCAGAACTGCCACCAGGACTTCTTCGTGCCGGGGCGCGAGTGGCCGGTGATGTACGGGCTGTCCGGGAAGGTCCCCGCGAGCACGCGCTTGGTGTCTTCCGCGAGTTGCGGCTGGTTCAGCTTGCCGTAAGACAGGATCATGATGTGCAGCGCGTCCTCGATCGCCGGCGCGCCCTTGTAGTCCTTGATCGCGAGCTGCGCGCGGTTGATTGCCGCGACATAGGCGCCGCGCCGATAGTAGTAGTCGGCCGCGTGCACTTCGTGCGAGGCGAGCGCGTTGACGATGTAGCGCATCCGCGCTGCGGCGTCCGGCGCGTACTTGCTCTTCGGGAAGCGGTCGACGACGACCTTGAACGCATCGTACGATTCGCGCAGTGCCTGCGGATCGCGCTCGCTCATGTCCTGGCCGGAGAAGCGCCCGAACAGGCCGAGATCGTCGTTGAAGTGGATCATCCCCTTCAGGTAGTACGCGTACGGGATATCCGGGTGATCCGGGTGGAGCTGGATGAAGCGGTCGACGGCCTGGTCGGCGGCTGCCGCTTCGTTGTCCTTCCAGTTGCAGTACGCGACGTTGATCTGCGCCTGTTGCGCGAAATGGCCGAACGGATCGCGGCCTTGCAGCGATTCGAAATATTTCGCGCACTTGCCCCAGTCGCCGCCGGACAGTGCGTCCTGGGCCTCTGAGTATAATTTGTTGTTCGACCAGGTAGCCGTCTCGTCCTGCTTCTGCGGCAAGCCGTGGCAGCCGGCGATGAGGGCCGCGGCCGCTACCACCGCAGCTCGGGCGGCGACGGTTTTGGCCGTACGTTTGGTCGAATTCATCATGCTCGCATGTCCTAGCTTCAAGTCTCGGTGACCCAGTCTAAATGACCCGTTCAAGTTCGCAGAATGCCCCGCGGGGCAAGTCAAATCGCGAAGATTATAGCCCAAGCGATCGGCTCGCCGACGCTGCGTCGGGGGATTCCCCCGATGACGATCTGGCTGCAGGCGCGATGCAGCCGCCTGTCGTGCCGTCCGCGGCCGCCGATGAGGCGCCGCGCGTCGTCGAAGTGCCGCTGTCGCTCGCGGGCGAACGCCTCGACAAGGCGCTTGCCCAGCTGTTCCCCGAATTCTCCCGCAGCCGCCTGCAAAGCTGGATCGAGGCGCAGCGCGTGCTGGTCGACGGCGCGCCGGCGAAGATCCGCCAGCCGGTGCCGCTCGGCGCAAGGATCGAGCTCGTGCCCGACCTGCTGCCGGAGCAGCTGGCGTTCACGCCGGAGCCGGTGCCGCTCGACGTGATCTACGAGGACGACGCGCTCGTCGTCATCAACAAGCCGGCCGGCGTGGTCGTCCACCCGGCGGCCGGCAACTGGAGCGGCACGATCCTCAACGGGCTGCTGCACCGCTACGGCGACGCGGCGGCCGGCCTGCCGCGTGCCGGGATCGTGCACCGGCTCGACAAGGAAACGTCCGGCCTGATGGTGGTCGCGCGCACGCTTGCCGCGCAGACCGACCTCGTGCGCCAGCTGCAGGCGCGCACGGTGAAGCGCCGCTATTTCGCGCTCGTCTGGGGCACGATGCCCGAAGACGGCACGATCGACGCGCCGATCGGCCGCGATCCGCGCGAGCGCACGCGCATGGCCGTCGTCACCGGCGCGTCGGGCAAGCCCGCGCGCACGCATTTCCGCACGGTTGACACATGCATGTGGCAACGTCAGCCGGTGTCCGCGATCCAGTGCGACCTCGAAACCGGCCGCACGCACCAGATCCGCGTGCACTGCTCGCATGTCGGGCATCCGCTGCTCGGCGACCCGGTGTACGGGCGCGCGCGCGGCAAGCGCTCGGTCGCGCCGCTGCCGGACGGGTTCGCGCGGCAGGCGCTGCACGCATGGCGGCTCGGCCTCGTGCATCCGGTCACGGGCAAGACGATGCAGTGGCGCTGCCCGTTGCCGGACGACATGACCGCGCTCGTCGCGGCGCTCGGCTTCGGGCAGGGCGACGAGGAATTCGACGATGAAGACGGCATCTACGAGGATGACGACTTCGCCGGCGAATATCGCGAGCACGGCGAGGATCACGACGAGGATTACGACGATGAGGAGGAGTGAGTGCCGATGACGAACCTGGCGCCGTTGACGTGGCAGGACTGTGTGCAGCCCGACTGGCAGGTGTCGCCGCGTGTGCGCGCGCTGGTCACGACGCGCGACGGTGGCGTGAGCGAAGGCCCGTACGGGCGCTGGCAGGCCGGCGCGGCGTTGCCGGGCGGGATGAATCTCGGCCTGCATACCGGTGACGATCCCGGCCATGTCGCCGAGAATCGCGCGCGCTTGCTCGCGCTGGCAGGCCAGTCGCGCGCGGCGTGGCTCGAGCAGGTTCACGGCGCGCGGATCGTGCGCGCGGACGAGGTGATCGAGGCCGCGCCGGGTGCCGCGGCGGCGCCCGTGCAGGCCGACGCGAGCGTGACGGACCGTGCGGACGCGGTCTGCGTCGTGATGGTCGCGGATTGCCTGCCGGTGCTGCTGTGCGACGCGCAGGGCCGGGCGGTGGGCGCCGCGCACGCAGGCTGGCGCGGGCTCGCGGCCGGCATCGTCGAGCAGACCGCAGCCCGTGTCGCGGCGCTTGCCGGCGGCGCGACGGATGAACTCCATGCGTACCTCGGGCCCGCGATCGGGCCGCGGGCGTTCGAAGTCGGCGCCGACGTGCGCGAGGCGTTTCTCGACACGGCTGCGCAGTCGGAGCATGATGAGACGCGGCAGGCGTTCGTCGCGATGGACGGCGCGCCCGGCAAGTTCCTCGCCGACCTCTATGCGCTCGCGCGCCTGCGCCTCGCGCGCGCAGGCGTGGCACATGTGAGCGGCGGGACCGCCTGCACGGTCACCGAACACGCGCGCTTCTATTCGTACCGGCGCGACCGCGTGACCGGCCGCATGGCGGCGGCGATCTGGCTAGCCGATTGATGGCTGACCGCGCGCGTCGGCGCGCGCGGTCTGTTGCGCTGCGAAATCAGGTTATCTCGATATTGACGCGGCAATGCGGCGTTGCATGGACAACCGAATGGATAATCGCGAAGTCAAGTCAATCAAAATGTTTTATGTTTTGCCGGAAGCCTTGTCCCGCCTGTTGCGCGAGGATTATCTCCGGGCAGAAATGTTCAGTGGTTTGACGCAGCGCTTCACATGGGGAAAACGATAATGATAAAAATACCGCACTGCGGCAGAATCTGGAGACGCCTCTCCAGAGCATGACGGCCCGGCTCGCAACCGGCACGCCGCGCGCGAGCAGGATTTCACGATTGACGCTCACGAATCACCGGTAAGGCAGGTAATGACAGTATCGAAAAATTCGTCGACGTCCGCTCAGGCGGGCACTTCCGCAGGCAGCACCGGATTCGGCCAGGCTGCCCAGCCGATGCAGCAGATGTTCGAGGCATGGCTGAACGCCTGGCGCGGTTTCGCCGATCCCGCGCGTGCCGCCACGGCGGCGACCACCGCGAATCCCTTCGCCGCATTCCAGTTCCCGACATCGGTTCCGTTCCAGATGCCGTCGATGCCCGATCTGGGCAGCCTCGGCGGCCTGGCATCGCCATTCGCGGGGCTGAAGCTGCCGGTTGCCGCGATCCCGCCCGAACGGCTCCAGAAGCTGCAGGCCGACTATGCGCGCGACTGCATGACGCTGATGCAGCAGGCCGCTGCCGCGAAGCTCGAGTCGCCTGAGCTGAAGGACCGCCGCTTCAGCGCGGATGCGTGGAAGGCATCGCCCGCGCATGCGTTCGCGGCTGCGTGGTATCTGCTCAACGCGCGCTACCTGCAGGAGCTGGCCGACGCGCTCGAGACGGATCCGAAGACGCGCGAACGCATCCGTTTCTCCGTCCAGCAATGGACGGCCGCCGCTGCACCGAGCAACTTCCTCGCGCTCAATCCCGATGCCCAGAAATCGATCCTCGAGACGCAGGGCGAAAGCCTGCGGCAGGGGATGATGAACCTGCTCGGCGATATGCAGCGCGGCAAGATTTCGCAGACCGACGAATCGCAGTTCGTGGTCGGCAAGAACCTCGGGTGTACCGAAGGCGCGGTCGTCTACGAGAACGATCTGATCCAGCTGATCCAGTACACGCCGAAGACCGACAAGGTGTTCGAGCGGCCGCTCCTGATCGTGCCGCCGTGCATCAACAAGTTCTACATCCTCGACCTGCAGCCCGAGAATTCGCTCGTCGCGCATGCGCTGTCGAACGGCCATCAGGTGTTTCTCGTGTCGTGGCGCAACGCCGATGCGTCGGTCGCGCACAAGACATGGGACGACTACATGAACGAAGGGCTGCTCGCGGCGATCGACGCCGTGCAGCAGGTCAGCGGCCGCGAGCAGATCAACACGCTCGGCTTCTGCGTCGGCGGCACGATGCTCGCGACCGCGCTGTCGGTGCTCGCCGCGCGCGGCGAGCATCCGGCCGCGTCGATGACGCTGCTGACTGCGATGCTCGACTTCACCGACACCGGCATCCTCGACGTGTTCGTCGACGAGGCGCACGTGCAGATGCGCGAGCAGACCATCGGCGGCAAGAACGGCGCGGCGCCGGGCCTGATGCGCGGCGTCGAGTTCGCGAACACGTTCTCGTTCCTGCGACCGAACGACCTCGTGTGGAACTACGTCGTCGACAACTACCTGAAGGGCCGCACGCCTGCCGCGTTCGACCTGCTGTACTGGAACAGCGACTCGACGAGCCTGCCGGGTCCGATGTACGCGTGGTACCTGCGCAATACCTATCTTGAGAACAAGCTCCGCGTGCCGGGCGCGCTGACCGTGTGCGGCGAATCCGTCGATCTGTCGCGCATCGACGTGCCGACCTTCATCTACGGTTCGCGCGAGGATCACATCGTGCCGTGGCAGACGGCCTATGCGTCGACGTCGATCCTGACGGGCCCGCTGAAGTTCGTGCTCGGCGCGTCGGGCCACATCGCGGGCGTGATCAATCCGCCCGCGAAGAAGAAGCGCAGCTACTGGGTCAACGACAGCGACCTGCCCGAATCCGCGGACGACTGGTTTGCAGGCGCGACCGAGCAGCCGGGCAGCTGGTGGACGACCTGGGTCGAGTGGCTCGACCAGTACGGCGGCCGCAAGGGGGCGCCGCCCGCCAAGGCCGGGTCCGCGCAGTTCCCGGTGATCGAGCCGGCGCCGGGCCGCTACGTGTTGCAGCGCGATTGACGAAAACCGGACAGCGGCGCACGCTGTCCGATGCACCGCAGTTTTTTTAACAGGGCCGGTAGCGATGCGCCGTGTCGTGCGGGCCCGGAGGAAACGGAAATGACGGACGTAGTGATCGTATCGGCCGCGCGGACCGCGGTCGGCAAATTCGGCGGCTCGCTTGCGAAGGTCGCGGC